>CAYXQH010000098.1:0-13131 GCA_964467425.1 uncultured Saprospiraceae bacterium | reverse complement strand
TAGCCTTCTCTGATGGGTATTTTCCCGCAGAGTTATGATAAATAGAAGAGCATAAGAAATATGAGTTTATTTGAAAATTTTTTGTTACCACATCATTTAGAAGAAGATGGCGAATTTATGCCACTGCTTTCTCTTGATGAAGATGACAACATAGATAATAATGAAGATTTTCCAGAAGTCCTTCCGATTCTGGCTTTGAAGAATACTGTTCTGTTTCCTGGAATAGTTATTCCAATTACTGTTGGTCGAGATAAATCAATTAAGGCAATTTATAAAGCCTATGAAGAGGATCGCGTTATTGCCGTTCTTTCTCAAAAAGATGCAAAAATTGAAGATCCAAAACCTGCTGATTTATATAAAGTTGGAACCGTTGCCCGTATACTAAAGCTTTTAAAAATGCCGGACGGTACAGCGACTGCAATTATTCAAGGACGAAAAAGAATATCCGTTACAGACTTTATTAGTGATGATCCATTTCTTATTGGAAAAGTTAAGGTTTTAAAAGAGAAAAAAGGGGACCCTGATAACCTTGAATACAAGGCAACGGTGTCTTCCATTAAAGATATGGCTAAGGAGATCATCCAACTTTCACCCAATATCCCTACCGAAGCTACGGTTATGTTGAAAAACATTAACAATAGCTCATTTCTCGTAAACTTTATATCTTCTAATATTGGAATTAAAGTATCTGCAAAACAAAATATTCTTGAAATCAATGATCCGGAGGAAAAGGCAAAAGCTATCCTTGAGCATATGGATAATGAGTTGCAATTACTGGAACTGAAATATAAAATAGAATCAAAAGTACGAGGTGATATTGAAAAGCAACAGCGAGATTATTTTCTGAATCAACAATTAAAAACTATTCAGGAAGAACTAGGACAAAGCCCTCAAGAGGAAGAGATCAAAGCTTTGGTGGAGCGAGCTAAAAAGAAAAAGTGGCCAGATAACATCAATGAAATTTTTCAAAAAGAAATTGCAAAGGTCAGAAGAATCAACCCTCAGGTTGCAGAATATTCTGTCCAAATGAATTATCTCGATTTATTGATTGAACTCCCCTGGAATGAATATTCTAAGGATAACTTTAATCTAAAAAAAGTAAAACAAGTTCTTGATAATGATCACTTTGGTCTGGAAGAAGTTAAAGAAAGAATCCTCGAACATTTAGCGGTTTTAAAACTGAAAGGAGACATGAAAGCTCCTATTATCTGTTTGGTTGGCCCTCCTGGAGTTGGAAAAACCTCACTCGGTAAATCCATTGCTTCTGCCTTGAAGCGAAAGTTCATTCGAATGTCGCTAGGTGGCTTACATGATGAATCGGAAATACGTGGCCATCGAAAAACATATATCGGTGCCATGCCCGGTCGAATCCTTCAAAATCTAAAAAAAGCAAAAACATCAAATCCTGTTTTCATCCTTGATGAAATCGATAAAGTTGGAAAAGATTTTAGAGGCGATCCTTCTTCTGCATTACTGGAAGTTTTGGACCCAGAGCAAAACGCAACATTCCATGATAATTATCTGGATATTGAATTTGACCTTTCCAAAATATTATTTATTGCAACCGCAAATTCATTAAGCACTATTCAACCTGCTTTATTGGATCGAATGGAGATCATTGAGATTAGTGGCTATTCTACAGAAGAAAAAGTTGAAATTGCTAAACAGCATCTTATTCCGGAGCAACGAAAAGAACACGGTCTTGAGCCAAAACAAGTGAAACTTAAAGACCCTATTCTAACAAAAATCATTCAGGATTATACCCGAGAATCTGGCGTTCGTTCACTGAATCGCCAAATTGCCGGAGTTATGAGAAGCACTGCTAAGAAGGTGGCAATGGAAGAGAAATATAATATTACAGTGAAAGCTGAAGAATTGAAAGACATTTTAGGCCCTAGTAAATTTAATTCTGATAGCTATAATGAACAACAGTCACATGGTGTGGCAGTTGGATTAGCGTGGACAAAAGTAGGCGGCGATATTTTATTTATTGAGGCTAGTCTAAGTAAAGGAAAAGGTAAATTAACACTTACTGGAAACCTTGGAGAAGTAATGAAAGAATCTGCAACAACTGCATTGAGTTATCTAAAGTCTAAAGGAGATGCTTTAGGGTTGAATGCTGAAATTTTTGCAGATCATGATATCCATATTCATGTTCCAGAAGGCGCAATCCCTAAAGATGGTCCTTCCGCAGGGATTACGATGTTGACGGCACTGGCTTCTGCCTTTAATAAACGCCCCATAAAACCTCACCTGGCAATGACTGGTGAAATTACGCTTCGCGGGAAAGTATTACCAGTGGGTGGGATTAAAGAAAAAATACTCGCTGCAAAAAGAGCAGGAATTAAAGAAATTATTCTTTGCCAGGAAAATGAAAAACATGTAGAACGTATTAACCAGGATTATATCAAAGGCTTAAAATTTCACTATGTAAATAGAATGGAAGAGGTTCTTGATTTAGCAGTAGGATTTTAATTCTGCTTATCTGAAGCTAAAATCCGTTAAAAAAGCGTTAATGTACAACCATTTCTTTCTTTTTGGTCTCCTTGAAGTAGGTTTCTAATTTTAGAAAAGCGTATCTTCATAAATGAAAAGTCAATAGAAATAAATGAAATATCTTATACCATTATTCTTATTTGTGTTTCTTGCCTCTTTTAATACTCAGGCGCAAGAATTGAACGATGAACAATTGATTCAATTTTCAGGGATGGTTCTTGATGGTAGTGATACTGATCTATATCCAATTCCTTATACTAACGTCTATGTAAAAGGAAAAGGACGAGGAACCTACTCCGATTTCAAAGGGTTTTTCTCTATCGTTGTTGAAAAAGGCGATAGTATAGGGTTTTCTGCCATTGGATATAGAACGGTCGAAATTGCAATTCCCGACACACTCACTGATGAAAGGTATTCACTTATTCAATTAATGAGTCAGGACACCATAAACCTCCCTGAGACAATCGTATTCCCCTGGCCAAGTAAAGATCATTTTAAATTAGAGTTTTTGGCGATGGATGTCACGAAAGAGATGCAGGAGAAGGCTGTCGAAAACATGGCTCAAGACGCATTAGCCAGACAAAGAGACATCGTAGCCTTGGACGGAAACGAACACGCTGACTTTTACTTAAGACAACAATCTAGACAGTATTATTATATTGGTCAAACCCCGCCAATGAATATATTTAATCCTATCTCCTGGAAAAAGTTTTTTGATGCATGGAAGGATGGAGATTTTAAAAAGAAAAAAAAGAAGGACAATTAATAATCAAAGAATTTATTCAGAACACCCCATTGCACATAAATCACTGAGACCTCAGTTCCCTGGAGCTGAGGTCTTTGTTGTTAAGCAAGTGATAAAAATTGTTTATATAATAAATTCAGTTTTCAATTTTCTATAACGTACTTTTGCAAATTAATTAAATAAGCATCTTAACCATGAAGGTTACTGAATATTTTGAACGATCGAAAGGAGAAACATTAATTTCATTTGAAGTCCTCCCCCCACTCAAAGGTGGTGGAATGAAAGCTATTTTTGAAACTCTTGATCCCTTAATGGAATTCAAACCTCCTTTTGTTGATGTCACTTATCATAGAGAAGAATTCATCTACAAACAAAGAGTCAGCGGTTATTACGAAAAAATTGCTATTCGAAAAAGACCGGGAACTGTTGGGATTTGTGCATCTATTGTTCATCGTTATGGTGTAGACGCTGTCCCTCATTTAATTTGCGGCGGATTTACAAAAGAAGATACCGAAAATGCATTGATCGATTTAAATTTTCTAAACATCAATAATGTTTTAGCATTAAGAGGTGATGCCCGAAAATTTGACGGAAAGTTTATTCCGGAACCTGAAGGAAATAAATATGCTATTGATTTGGTAAAGCAGGTTGTAGATATGAATGCAGGAAAATATCTGGATTCGAATATTGAAAACGGAGAAAAAACAGATTTTTGCATTGGTGTTGCTGGATATCCTGAAAAACATTTTGAATCACCTAATTTCAAATCTGATTTACTACATACCAAAGCAAAGGTTGATGCAGGAGCAAATTATATCGTCACTCAAATGTTTTTTGACAACAAACATTTTTTCAATTATTTAGATGCCTGTAAAGCTGCTGGAATTGATGTGCCTATTGTACCAGGTTTAAAACCAATTACTAAAAAACACCAACTCAATTCACTACCTCGGCTATTCCATGTCGAATTACCTGATGCTGTTACGAAAGAGTTTGAAAAAGCAAAAACACCAGAAGCAATAAAAGAGATTGGAATAGAATGGTGTATCGAACAGTCTAAAGAGTTAAAAAAGAGGGGTGTTCCTTGCCTCCATTATTATACGATGGGAGATGCTGATACTATAAAACGTATAGCTGAAGCTGTTTTTTAGCCTATCTCAAATCATCCTTTTCAAATTTTAAACCTAAAATGACGTATAGCTGCAAGTTCGGAAACTTGCAGCAGTAAGTTTAGAATATTTGTTACCTTTATTTAATCAACAAATATTCAAAAGATGAGAATTTTCACGCCCTTTTTATTCGCAATCCTATTTCTGAGCACCAATCTCTTTAGTCAACAAAAAATACAATCTCCAAAAGATTTTTTACCGACTAATTACGGTGAGCATTTTACACCACATCATTTACTAGTCGATTACTTCCAACATGTAGCCGCTAATTCTTCTCAGATTATTTTGAAAGAATATGGCCGTACGAATGAAATGCGTCCCTTAATTTGGGCGGTGGTCTCCTCTCCTGAAAACTTAAAAAATCTGGAAAAGATTCGTACTGACAATTTAAAACGAGCAGGACTTATGGAAGGCAAGCCTTCTGACTATAAGCCTGTCGCAATTGTTTGGTTAAGTTATGGCGTTCATGGAAATGAAGCTGGAGGTTCTGAAAGTTCACTGGCAACTATTTATGAAATAACACGTCCCGGAAATAAAAAAGTACAAGCATTATTAGAAGACGCAGTAGTCATTATGGATCCTTCCATCAATCCTGATGGCTTTTCAAGATATACACATTGGAACTGGAATGCTGCAAACTTATTACCCACTGCCAATCCCGAATCAAGAGAGCATAATGAACCCTGGCCCGGCGGTCGAGTCAATCATTATTATTTTGATTTAAATAGAGACTGGGCCTGGCAGACACAAATCGAAACGCAACAACGTTTGGAAATCTACCATCAATGGATGCCGCACATTCATGTTGATTATCATGAAATGGGACATAATTCTCCTTATTATTTCGCACCAGCGGCACAACCTTATCATGATTATATTACAGACTGGCAAGGTGATTTTCAACACGACATAGGAAAAAACCATGCATCTTATTTTGATGAAAATGGGTGGCTATATTATACTAAAGAGGTCTTTGATTTATTCTATCCTAGTTATGGAGACACCTACCCTATTTTTAATGGTGCTATCGGGATGACACATGAACAAGCCGGGCATGGCAGAGCAGGTCGTGCTATTTTGATGGAAAATGGAGACACCCTAACGATCCAGGACAGGATCGACCATCACGTTACCACTAGTATTTCTAATATTGAAATCAGTGCTAAAAATGCAAAAAGACTTCAAGAAAATTTTGAAAAATATTTTAGTGAATCTATAAAAAATCCGCAAGGAAAATATAAAACGTTTATTATCTCTGGCTCTAATCCTACATCAAAATTAAAAGACCTTACTGCCTTTTTAGATAAACATCGGATTCAATACGGTAAAGCCGGAAAAGATATGAAAGGCATAGATCTTTACAGCTATACAAAAAACACATCAGGAAGTTATGATATAAAATCGAATGATTTAATCATCAGCGCTTATCAACCTAAAGGCGTTTTAACCCAGGTCCTTTTTGAGCCTGATCCTTTTTTAATTGATTCTTTAACCTATGACATCACTGCATGGTCGGCACCTCATGCTATGGGGCTAAAAGCCTACGCCAGTACGAATCGAATTAACCCAAACGGCGATTACACGTTTGATACTTTTCGAGCAGCGTCTTTAGGAAAGCCTTATGCTTACCTTGCTCATTGGGCAACCTTGAATGATGTCAAATTTTTAGGTCAGCTTCTTACCAAAGGAATAAAGGTTCGAGTAACTTCCAAAAAAATAAAACTCTCAGGAACGGAATACCCTGCAGGTACGCTTGTAATCACTCGTGCTGATAATCGGAAAAATAAAAACTTCGACGCAGTCGTACAAAATATCGCTACGCAAACAGAAAAAACACTTGTTGCTGCTAAGACTGGCTTTTCGGATGAAGGTCATGATTTAGGTTCTAATAAAGTTACACTGGTAAAGATGCCAAGAATTGCTATGCTTTATGGTGATCGGGTTTCTGGTTATGGATTTGGACATACCTGGCACTTTTTCGAAAATGATATAACCTACCCCCTTAGTATTTTATCAGATACCCAATTAGGCTGGGCTGATTTGAGCAATTACGACGTCATCATTATGCAGGAAGGAGGCTATAATTTAAATACTAATACATTAGAAAAATTAAAAACCTGGATTTCTAAAGGAGGCAGACTTATCGCAATAGGACGAGCCATCTCTTCTCTAGCGGGGAAAGAAGGTTTTAGTATTAAAAGAAAAGCCAGTGATCCGGATGGTGGCATGTCAAAAGCAGAAAAAGAGGCCAGAAAGATGAATCACAGGTTGGAAACCTTCGGTGACCAGGAAAGAGATGCAATCAGCGATCAAATGCCCGGAGCTATTTTTAAATTGAATATTGACAATTCGCACCCCTTGGCATATGGTTTGCCCGATTTTTATTATTCGCTCAAAACAAGTTCTGCTAAGTACGAATACCTGGAAAATGGTTGGAATGTCGGTTATATCCCTAAAGATTTAACAGTTTTAGGCTTCGCCGGTGCCAAAGTCAAAAAGAAAATGAAAGAAACCATGGTCTTAGGTGTTCAGAATATAGGAGGAGGAAAAGTAATTTATATGGTAGATAACCCAGTCTATCGTGGTTTTTGGAAGCAGGGCAAATTTATTCTTAGTAATGCCATTTTTTTGACACAATAGGATTTTCTTTTCAAAATTTTGTCAGGACCTACGCATTTACGACCAATAAACGCGTAGGTTTTTTGTATTAGTACTAGATTTGTACACATCATCAACTCACTAACTATCAATTATGAAATTAAAAGGCCTAATCTTTTTTCTATTTTTCGCAAGTACTTTATTTGCGCAACACGATTGGCGTATCGCTCAAAATACCTCACCACTTGAAACAGTCGAGCGAATCGAGTTACCTCAACAAGATAATGATCAATTACTCGAAGAAGAGATGGAGCGACGAGGTCCCGGAATCGCTCCTCGTTTTGCTGTAACTTTTCCTGTAAATATCACACCCGATACGCATGGGAGCTGGGATTATACAGAAAGTGGAAAAGCAGTTTGGCGATTGAAAATATATTCAAAAGATGCAAAGTCTTTAAACTTTGGCTTTACTAAATATTTTATGCCTGCTGGCGGTATGCTCGTAATTTATTCAACAGATTTACGTACCATCCATGGTCCATTCACTCCTGCAGATAATGAAGAGCATGAAGAGTTATGGACGCCTGTTTTTCCAGATGAAGAAATAGTCATTGAAGTTCAAGTTCCTGCCGAAAACAAATCACTTTTACAGTTAGAATTAAAAAGTATTAATCATGATTTCTTAGGTTTTGGAGCAGTAGTTTCTGGTTCTTGTAACCTCGATGTTATTTGTGACGCAACAGATGGATGGGGCATTGTAGATAATTATAGAGACATCATTCAGTCTGTAGCTGTTATTGGTATGAATGGTGGTACTTTTTGTACAGGCTTTCTGATCAATAATGCAAACCAAGATTGCGCTCCTTATTTTATGACCGCGAATCATTGTGGGGTAAACAATGGAAATGCATCCTCTTTAGTAGCTTACTGGAATTTTCAAAACAGCACTTGTCGAGAACCTGGTTCTGCAGCGAGTGGTCAAAATGGAAACGGCAACTTAAATAACTTTAATAGTGGTGCTTTCTTTCGTGCTTCTTACGGTCCATCTGATTTTACTTTAGTAGAATTTGATGATCCCGTTTCTGAATCTGCTGATGGTTTTTATGCTGGATGGTCTATTGAAAACATCATGCCTTCAGATACTATAATATGTATTCATCATCCCAGTACAGACGAAAAAAGAATTTCCTTTGAATTTAATCCAGCGCAACCTGGTAATGGCCTAAACCAAAATGTAGTTAACATTAATAATGCAACTCATGTTATTATTCAGGATTGGGATATTGGAACAACGGAAGGTGGTTCTTCTGGTTCTCCTTTGTTTAATAAAGAAAAACAAGTCGTTGGCCAGTTACATGGAGGAGCCGCTGCCTGTGGGAATAATGCTTATGACACTTATGGATGGTTTCGGGCTTCCTGGTTTGGAGGAGGAAATAATAATAATCGTCTAAGTAACTGGCTTGATCCAAATGACACGGGTATAACAGAATTAGATGGTATAGAAGTAATCAATTGTTCTTTCAACGTAGAAGTGGCACAGTCTAACGTTCAGGCTTGCCCCGGTGATACTGATGCAATATTCACGATAACTCCAAGTTTTGATTTTTCAGCAGATGTCAACTTAAGTGTTTCCGGACTTCCTGCTGGTACAAATTTTTCGTTTAGCACCAATCCAGTTAGCCCCGGGCAAACTACAACATTGACTATAAGCGGAATCAATACGCTCACGATAGATGATTATATACTGAATTTAAATGCTACAGATAATCAAGGTTCTGCGTTTGAAATTTTGGTATTGTCTATAGTTGATACGCCTGTAGCTCCGAATCTTGCTGCACCTGCAGATAATTCAACTGGAAATACTTTAAATCAAACATTTGTCTGGAATAATGTTCAATATGCTACTTCCTATTTTGTAGAGCTCGCTTTAGATCCTGCCTTTACAAATATTGTAGATCAAGTCACTTCGACTAATAATTTCCAGAATTTTCCTTCCTTAACTGGAAGTACAACATATTATTGGAGAGTCACCGCCATAAATAATTGCGGCCAAATGGCTTCATCTGTTTTTAATTTTACTACGATACAAAATTTAAGTGTCTCACTGAGTCCCGGCTCAATAGCTTTATGTAATACGGAATCTGCTCAATTTAATCTTTCAATTGGAAGTGATTTTAGTGCATCCGGAGCAAATATTTCAGCTACTAATTTACCTACTGGAGCAACGATTAACTATAGTCAAAATCCTGCTATTCCTGGTACGCCTGTCACTTTGACGATTGAAAATCTACAAGGAACACCTTCAGGGAGCTATAGTGTAACCATTACAGTTGAGGATGGTCAAAACACGAACTCTAATAGTGTAACCTTGCTTATTTCAAGTGCACCAGAAGCTGTTGGTTTGACCAATCCTACAGACAATCAAGTAGAAGTAGATCTCACACCTCAATTTCTCTGGGTACCTAGTGATGAGGCAGATGAGTATACTTTAGAAATAGCTACTGACGCTAACTTTACTAATATCATCGATGGAACAACGACCAATATTACGATTTATAATACTACAGCAGATTTGCAGGACAATACGGTTTATTATTGGAGAGTTGTTGCGAATGGAGATTGTGGTACGACACCCTCTGAAGTCCGAAGTTTTACAACCATCATTATTAATGATATCGGAGAGCTCAATAATACAAAAGTAGATATTCGTCCAAATCCGACAAACGGACTGGTCAATATAACATTAGCTGAACCTTTACCTGGAAATTTAGCTGTAGATGTTTTTTCCATTAATGGACAACGATTGATCCATCAAATAAAAACGGGGGAAACAAGTATTGACGTCTCTTTAAAGGACTATCCTTCAGGGGTTTATTTATTAAAATTAGTCAATGATCAAAATGTGTTGACGAGACGAATTATTGTACAAAAATAATTGATTAGGATATAAAAGTATTTTTGTTTAAAAAGTAGAAAGGGAGTAGCGAAAGTTACTCCCTTTTTATTTTCAAATTTATTAGCTTTGTGCTTATTAAGCCCCAAACCAAAATTGCTTGTATAATAAATTGTTCCATTTTTTTGGGCTTACTACTTGAAATCAAAACAAACATGAATAAAGCAAACAATCCAAAAATAAAATCCTGGTTAAGCATTCCTAAGGATAGTGATTTCCCTATACAAAATATTCCTTTTGGTGTTTTTAAAAATAAAGCTGGCGCAGGTCGGGTTTGTACCAGAATTGGAGATCACCTTATTGACTTGGCAAAAGTAAATGATCTTGGTTATTTCGCAGACTTCAGAATCCCTAAAGCTGTTTTCCGAAATAACTACCTGAACGATTTCATGGCCTTAGGTAAAAAAACGACAAGTGCAGTAAGAAACCGTATTTCAGATCTTTTTAATTCACGCGTTAGAAAGTGGAATAGTCGAGACTTGGTTAAAAGCTTTACACATCCTGTTGATAAGTTCGAGATGTTACTTCCTGTTAAGGTTGGCGACTACACTGATTTTTATTCTAGCATAGAGCATGCAACTAACCTGGGAAAACTTTTTAGAGATCCTAAAAATGCACTACTTCCTAACTGGCGACATCTTCCGGTAGGCTATCATGGTCGGGCTTCTTCAATCGTTGTCTCAGGCACACCGATCCATCGTCCAAAAGGACAGCAAATGCCAGCAGGTGCTAAAAAACCTGTTTATGGTCCTTGTCGATTATTAGATTTCGAATTAGAAATGGCTTTTGTGATTGGTAAATCTTCTGAACTTGGTCAATCAGTTACCACAGATAAAGCAGAAGATTATATTTTTGGATTGACACTTTTTAATGATTGGTCTGCCAGAGATATTCAAAAATGGGAATATGTCCCTCTTGGTCCATTCTTAGGTAAAAGTTTTGCTTCACATGTTTCGCCTTGGATTGTCACGATGGATGCACTCGAATCTTTCCGAGTAAAAGGGCCTCGCCAATCGCCAAAAGTTTTACCCTACCTCCAGTATGAAGGGGAGAGAAACTATGATGTCAATCTGGAGGTAATTATTCAGCCAGAAAATTCAGAAGGCAAACGTGTAAGTCTTTCCAATTTTAAATATATGTACTGGAATATGTGTCAGCAGCTAGCGCATCATACAGTGAATGGATGCAACATCAATATTGGTGACATGATGGCTTCCGGTACAATCAGTGGAAAAAATAAAAATTCTTATGGCTCCATGTTGGAAATCTCTATGGGTGGAAAACAAAGTATCAAAATGCCGGATGGTTCCGAACGGAAGTTTATTAAAGATGGCGATACGGTCATTATGAGAGGTTGGTGCGAAAAGGATGGCGTGAGAATTGGCTTTGGAGAAGCGAGTGGCAAAGTTCTTCCGGCGGTATAAATCTCCAAGCTAATCAAAGCCATTAATTTGATAGCATTATAAAAAATACTATATTTAAATTTTAGAACGATTTTGTCTGTAAAGGCAAAATCGTTCTGTTTAAACGCTATTTAAAAAATACTGGTTGGCATTTAAAAAATATATCCAAAATCTTCGCACTTCCCGAAAACTACATAGGTTGCTTGGGACTAGCCTTTCTATCCTTCTTTTGATTAGCGCTATCACCGGAGTTTTATTGGCTTTAAAGAAAGACGTTGCAGTCATTCAACCTCCAACGACAAAAGGAATTAGCAATGATTTAGGCACCTGGATGACTTTGAAACAAATTGACTCGATTGCCCGAGTAGCGCTCTACACACAACATCCTGAACAAGCCGACAATCCAGTCGATCGTTTTGATGCTCGACCTTCAAAAGGAATTATAAAAGTACTCTTTAAAAAAGGCTATTGGGAAGTTCAGGTAGATGGAAACAATGGTACTGTACTATCGATTGCTAAAAGGCATTCCGATTGGATTGAAGCTCTGCATGATGGCTCCATTATTAGTGATCTGTTCAAACTTATTTCTATGAATATTCTGGGAATAGGTTTATTTATATTGACACTTTCCGGTTTATGGCTTTGGTATGGACCAAAACGATTTAGATTTTTAAAGAAAAACTATCGAAAGAAAAACTTAAAGCCTTAGAAAAATATCGGATGAAAACGAACCTTACCAAGGGTGTTCACTTCCAATGTAGGTGCAGGTATTTTTATAACATTAGCAATTCTAAAAAACGTTTTCAAAAATCGACTTTTGGTTTTGATTCGGGTCAGGTCAATATCTAATGATAAGTAAAACTGTCGATACCTCGGATAATCATTTTCATTTAAAACATAGAACGCATCCTCTTCTGTCCATTCATTTCGGAAACCACCAAACATATTTTCTGCCCCATAACCTACCGCAACATTCAACCATTTTGGAATTTTAGAATCTTTCTTTTTAATAAAAGAACGAGGATTGGCAGAAAGCCAAATTGTCATTGCATTATAATCTTTAAAAAATTTGGTCGCATAAGAATCTCCATATAAATCTGAAGCTCTATTTCTCAAACTTGACATATTGAATCCATCAACCGATGTAATAATATCATTCGGATAAGGTTTATGATAAGAAGAAACTTTCATTAAAATTCGTTGTTCGTGCCAGGTCAGTTGTTGAGCAGCAAACAAGGAAACACCCGCAGTATTATAAGCAATGTCAGGAATGGAAAAACCCCATTTTTCTGAAAACCCATCTAACGTTTCAATAGTACCCTGAAACAATGAAGCCAGCGCTACACCCAGCCAAACAGATTTTCGCTCTCCTAGTCCCGTCCATCTTGCACCAGAATAAACCCAATTTGCTTCAAAATATGCGGTATGAAAATGCCCCATTTTATCCATATCCTCCCATTCGCCTGTATCATTAAAAAAATGAAAACCAGACCGCTCAAAATTGGCATACCATACTTCATTAAGCCCAATAACCACCCCTGTGTAAATCGCAGCTCCTGTCGCAGCACTCCCCCAAAAGCGTCCATTATTGAACGTATCCGCTGGTTGAAGAAAAGGAAGTTTCTCTCGATCCTGAGCATAAAGCATCGAAGAAAAACACAGAAAAAGAAGAATGATTTTGATCCGCATATTTTGGAAAGTCAAGAAATACAAAAGTATCAATAATCTAACGAATAAAAAGTATTCTATGATACCCTTTTAAGGTTA
>CAYXQH010000097.1:0-13156 GCA_964467425.1 uncultured Saprospiraceae bacterium | reverse complement strand
TGAATACAGCTTGCAGTATACCCTAGTTGATCCGTAAATAAAAAACACTGAAACATCTCGTTTCAATGACATGATCTTTCATTTGAAGACGCCGTTGCATCTCTCTAAAAAAGGTTTGGGTTGCTACACCAGTAGAAAATACCACCCCAACGCTTATTACATATACCTTTCTTTAATAATTTTTAAATACTCTTATCATGAAAAACAAAAAACAGAAGATTACGATTGAGCAAATCGAATCAAGAACAGCACTGATGTCTAAATTAGTACAGATTAATCTGAAAGGTGGAATAGGTTGCCCTCCTCCAGTAGGGGTAGAAAGTAACTAAAGTAGTTTTTCCTTTCAGATGAATAAAGATAAATGACATTGATTTTAATGTCATTTATCTTTAAATTCTTCTAAGGCCTTAATTACTCATTTAAAAGCAATACGCCACTTGCTAAAAAACTATAGGCTTCTTCGGGTTCCGTTATAGCCTCAATCTCTTCTTTCGACAATCCTTCATCTTCCGCATAATGTCTTAAGTCGTCAACTGAAGTAATATCTTTAAAGGCCTTTCCTTCGAAAACAACTTTTCTTCCAGAGATATCTTTTGGAACAAAAAATCCATAGTCTTTAAACTTTACACGCATTTCTTGGTCTGATTGATCAGAGACGATAGTCATCCAACAGCCTTTATTCTGGCAGACAGCACTGACTGTACCGGTCACTTTCGTATCCATAGAATCTACACTCGCTAATTTGGTCAACAAATCATCATAAGAAATACTACCTTTTTTATTAATAGTATCTCCAAAGTGATTTGAATTGGAATCTGCAGGGGGAGTTGAACAAGCACTTATTATAGCAATGCTAAAAAGTGCAAATAAAATATTTTTAAACATAGTTTTGATGGTGTTATAGATTATTAATTGACCACAAATTTAAATAAAAACAGCCAAAATTAGCTCAATAGAGAGGAGAAGAATATTATATTGACTAAAAAGGCATTAAATATTAAACAATACACAATATAAGAGAGCGTTTAAAGTTCTATCTTCATCTGTTTCATTCACGTTTTTAAAAACATACCTTTTATAGATATAAACCACTACATTTCTTAAATCCAGTTTGATATTCAGACTTCTAAAACCTTTGAGAGATGAAACAGCTAATGAGTCTAGTAGTGGTGGCTATAATATCCATTCTTCCACAAAATTTAAATGCACAATGTTTAAGCGGTTCCTGTTGGGATGGCAAAGGATCATATCTTTATCCAAGCGGAGCGAAGTATGTCGGGAATTTCCGTAATGGAAAAATTCATGGTAAAGGAACGCTTTATTTTAGTAATGGAAATAAATATAAAGGGGATTGGATCGCTAACTATCGAGATGGAAAAGGTAAGCTGGAGTATCATAATGGAGATACTTATGAAGGGGATTTCAAATCAAGCAAGATTCATGGATTTGGAACGATGGTTTTTGCAAAAGGAGACAAGTATATCGGAACCTGGAATAATGACCTTCAACATGGAAAAGGTAAATACTTTTACTCCGATGGGGATCGCTACGAAGGAGATTTTAAAAATGGAAAACTAAGCGGAGCAGGTACCATGTTCTATAGTGACGGTTCTCATTATGATGGTAAATGGAAAAATAATAAAAAGAACGGAAAAGGCACCTACCATAAAACAGATGGTACTTCTATTGCTGGAAAGTGGTCGAATGGAAAATATCAAGGAAAGCAAAATCAATCAACGCCAAGCAATTCTTTTGAAACGCAAGAATCTATTGTTTCTACCAATGAAGAATTCAAAGATTGTAATAATTCTTTTTGTAATGGTGAACGAGGCATTTTCTCTTATGGAGATGGTTCACAATGGATAGGGGAGTTTGTTGATGGAATGCCAGAAGGTTCTGGTACCTGTTATTATTCAAACGGAGATAAGTATGTTGGTTCCTGGAAAAGGCATGCACCACATGGCGAAGGTATTATGTATTATTCAAGTGGTAGGGCAATTGGGGCAGTTTGGGATTACGGAAAACCAATCGATGATTTAGACCAGGCGGACGATATCATAGCGCAGGAACATGTGAAGGTAGACCATAATGATGAAGTGAAAATTTGGGCAGTAGTAGTAGGGGTTGCTCGATATGCGCATATGCCGGTACTAAAATATACAGATGACGATGCTTATCATATATACGCCTTCCTGAAAAGCCCGGAAGGTGGTGCTTTACCTGATGATCAGATCAGAGTACTCATCGATGAAGATGCTACTCGAACAAATATTCTAGGCGCCATGCGTCAGACCTTTTTAAAAGCGGATGAAAATGATGTAGTACTTATGTATTTTTCAGGGCATGGTCTGAAAGGGTCTTTTCTACCAGTTGATTTCGATGGCTATAATAATAAATTGTTGCATGATGATGTACAAGATTTATTTAGTGAATCCAGAGCGAAGCATAAAATCTGTTTCGCAGACGCTTGCCATTCAGGAACCCTTACTGCGATGCGAGCTCCTGGAACTGCTTTAGCAAATTTTTATAATGCTTTCGAAAAATCAACCGGAGGTACAGCTTTACTTTTGTCTTCTAAAGGAGATGAATACTCATTAGAAGATCAAGGGCTGCGCCAGGGAATTTATAGTCATTTCTTGATTCGAGGGCTTAAAGGAGAAGCAGATCGGAATAAAAATAAGATTGTAA
The DNA here is from genome assembly GCA_964467425.1 of uncultured Saprospiraceae bacterium. Classification (GTDB taxonomy): domain Bacteria; phylum Bacteroidota; class Bacteroidia; order Chitinophagales; family Saprospiraceae; genus JAHDHW01. The sequence goes on along the minus strand of CAYXQH010000097.1, from coordinate 10,468 downwards.
CAATTCAGGAGTTGTTCAACTTTGTTTCTAAAAAAGTCAAAAGCTATACAGGTAATATTCAAACGCCAACGATCACTGGTAATTACGATAAAAATATGCCAGTGTCCGTTATTAGGTAAAGCGTTTTTTATCAACCTTCATTAAAGCCATGGTCTGTAAAAGGTCATGGCTTTATTTTTTAGTATTCCTCTCTTCAGCTAATTTTTTTACTTTTTCTATGTTTTGTGACGAGGAAAAAATGAAAAAAAATACTCGAATGTATATTGTTTTATTGTAATTGGTACGGTTTTTTAACTCTGTTTCTTGTACTAAGAATCATTAAAAAATAGCTAACACCTCAAAGCTGACTTAATTTTCTTGACAAAACAAAACAACTGGTGTTATGCAAACCTATGCAGGTATTACAAAAACTTGTACACAATTGCTGTGTGCGCTTCTTTTTTTATTTTCATCTAACTCAAGTTTTGCAGAAGGAACAGCTCAATTAGCCCCTTCTAATACGGATACAATATCTTTAAACATTAATAATGTAAACTATTATAGTTTTGCAAAATATGGAAGTGCGGACAGTGAACGCTTCTATGTCCATATTGAGGATCCTGAAAACGAACAAGTATATTTAGGTTTTGCAGAACCTTATGGTCCGGATGGACATTATCTAAATGATAAGGTAACAGCCTTTTTTCGAATCATGGATCCGGATGGAAATATGGTTTATGGTCCACAAAGATTAGATGGATCAACTGCTAATATTTCTTCTCATGCTCAATGTGTGGCAGGCCCTTCAAATATAGCCGGAGCTTCTGGTTATTCACCTTTTGTTTTCGATCCTTCCGGACTAGCTTCCGGAGACTATTATATTGAGTTTAATGCGGACTCGTTAACTTATTCAGCAGATCAATTTATGATCCCCTACTTTGATGTTACGGTCGCTACAACTGACGCAAGCCCTGCGGCTATTGATGGTCGTGTATATGCAAAAAACTGGGCTTTTTTCTTGCCAAGTATTGATAAGCCATCTGCTACATATGGTTGGTTCGACAGACCCTTTAATGGACGTCTTTTTGTTTATACGGATGATGGATTCGTTTCTGATATAAACTTCAATAACTCAGGATTTCAACCTGCAGCTTTTAATATCTCCGTAAATACTTCAGGCACAAAAACCTCAGCCAGTCTTATCGATGATAGAAAATCACTTAATGATGGGCAGGGAAATACAGTAGAGTACAGAATATTTTTAAATGACCCTGATATTATTGCATACCCATCGGGTACGTTTGGAGAACTATTTACAGATTCTACACAATTGGTTGGATGCGTGGAGACAGGTTTATATTTTAAAATAGTAACCTCACAACAAGGGGTCATTGAATTACTTTTAGATCAAGATCAAGCTTCTGGTGCTGGAATATATGATCCAGGGACAGCAGATCGGATACTTATGATCGATATTAAAGACCAGATAACAGATGATACTCCTGACCTTTATACACGTTATATTCCCTGGGATGGATTAGATGGCCTAGGGAATTCAGTAAGCGTAATAAATCCAGTAACTACAGAAATTGCCTATTCACAAGGACGTTTTCATATTCCAGTATATGATGCTGAATATAATTTAAATGGATTTTCATCAACAGTAATAAGACCGACTCCTCCGCCGGCTTATATTTTGAATTATTATTATGATGATTCAAATATTCCGGACAATTCAAATATTGCTGGACAAGCTCAGTATGAATTTGAAGGCTGCACCCCTGCATGCCATAGATGGGATAACAGGGATTATGGAAATTTAAATACGATTAATACTTGGTGGTATGCCAAGCAAGAATTTCAAACCGGAGGCTTATCCTTAGTAGAAGATTGTGGAGCAGATTCTGATAATGATGGAATTTATGATGCAGTAGATATTGACTGGGACAATGATGGAATTCCGAATTATTTGGAAGCTTGTACTCAGCCTTCTAGTACTACAATCACCGTTCAGGTAGATATTAAGTTGGATCAATATCCTGGTGAAACAACATGGGATATTGTTGACGCAAGTAGTACTGTTGTTGCCAGCGGTGGAGGTTATCCTGGTCAACCTTATGAGCTGGTTTCTGATACCATTGTCTTACCTATCGGTTCTTATACCTTTAATATTTATGATGGTTATGGTGATGGTATTTGTTGTAGTCAGGGCTTAGGATATTTTCAACTTATTATTAATCAGTCTACTGTTATTGGTGGAAATGGTAATGGTAATTACGGAGACGGTACCTCAGAAGCTTTTACTGCTGATGCAGACTATTATGGCTGTGTAGAATTTGATCCTACGATTGATTCAGATAATGATGGGATTTTAAATTATCAGGATGATGATTTTTGTACCCTAAATGCTTATGGTGTTTGTGAACTACTTGATCCTGATAATGATGGAGTTCCTAACTTTTTGGATCTGGATAGCGATGATGATGGAATGCCGGATATTATCGAAGCTGGAGGTACGGATTCGAATAATGACGGTTACGTTGATTATCCAACACCAAGCGATCCTACTACAATGAATGACAGTGATAATGATGGTTTAGCAGATGAATATGATCCGGATAATACAGGAGCTATTGATAATCCAGATACCGATGGTGACAATGTTTATGATGCCTATGATCTGGATAGTGATAACGACGGTCTCGCTGATTTAGTAGAAGTGGGCGGTGTTGATACAGATGGTAATGGAATGGTGGATGAGATGACTGATCCTTCCACAGGAGATACAAACAATAATGGATGGGGAGATACGACAGAAGGTGCGGTATTGGTCGATCAGGAATTGGCGACAGATACGGATATTGATTTCGACGAAGACACCTTTCCGAACCATTTAGATATAGATAGTGATAACGACGGTATTAATGATGTGATTGAATCCGGTGGACAAGATGGAAATGGTGATGGCATGGCCGATGACAACAGTGGAACAATTACGGATACAAATGGTGATGGTTGGGATGATAATTATGATGATGGAGTATTAGCTACAACAGCGGATGGTGCAGACGCGAATACGATTGCTGATTTTGAAACAGGAACAGATAATCCAGATTTCGACGCAGACGGTTTACCTAATTGGTTAGATATCGATGCGGACGATGATGGCCTGGTTGATAATAGTGAGGGACAAGCAACGGATAGTTATGTTGCTCCAACAACAGATTCCGATAATGATGGATTAAATGATGCTTATGAAGATGCCAGTACGATCGGCACTTTTGGAGGAGTAGGAATTGATCCAGTCAATATAGATGGTGTTGCAGATGGAGATGATTATTTGGATTTAGATACGGATAACGATTTAGAACCAGATAATATCGAAGGGCATGATACCGACGGCGATGGCGATGTTGATGGCTCTGATACTCCGGCTGCGCTTACTGGAATATTTATAGGAACTGATTCGGATCTTGATGGTCTGGATGATGGTTATGATAATAATATTGGATCAATCGAAGCTACTGATGGTGGACTGACGCCGTCTAGTTATGTTGACTTTGACGACTTAGCGACAACAGAAAGAGATTGGAGAGAAACCTCAGATATTGACCTCGATGATGATGGTATTTTAAATGATGATGAAGATGGAGGAGTTGGTTTCAATCCCGTTTCAGATGCAGATAATGACGGAATCCCTAACTTTTTAGATGACGATGATGCGACTGCAGGCTTCCCTGCATTTGTGGATGCTAACCTTGACGGGATTAACGATGTTTATGATCATGATATGGATGGCATTCCGGATTATATTGATTTGGATGCAGATAATGATGGCATTCCGGATTTAGTAGAGGCTGGTGGTATTGATACGAATGGTGATGGCCGGGTTGATGACCTAACCGATACTGATGGCGATGGCTTGATGGATGATTACGATAGTAATTGTACAAATCCTTCTTGTTCTCCTTCTACTACCGGAACCGATATTCCAAACCAAGATATGGATGGTGATGGATTAAATGATTACATCGATTTGGATGCGGATAATGATGGTATTCCGGATTTGGTGGAAGCGGGAGGAATTGATACTGATGGGGAAGGCCGAGTGGATGAGAATACAGATTTAGACAACGATGGTTTGGCTGATATTTATGATGAAAATGCTACAGATGGTTCAGGTGTTGGAGGAACCAACGGTACAGCTTTAGTAGATACCGATCCTACAGGCATTTGGCAGGATGGTGAAACCAACGAACCAATAGATACTGATAGTGATGGTTTTGTTGACGGCTTGGATTTGGATGCCGACAATGATGGTATTCCAGATATTATTGAAGCAGGTGGTGCGGATGATGATGGCGATGGTGGAGTAGATACTCAGGCACTTCCCTGGGATGCAGATAATGACGGACTGGCTGATATTTATGATGAAAGTGCTTCTGATGGACCAGGAGGTGCAGGAGCAGATGGAGTCGCACTAGTGGAAACTACTGCCGATACAAATAATGATGGCCATGTCAATGCGGCGGGTGAAAATATGGCTCCCGGTAATGACAATGTAATTAATGCCGATAATGATGAAATTCCTAATCACCTTGATATTGATGCCGATAATGATGGTATTGTTGATATCATCGAAGCAGGTGGTAATGATTCAAATGGAGATGGATTAGTGGATGATTTTGATCCGGGTAATCCAACTGCCTTTGATACCTCTGATGAAGATGGCTGGTCTCCAACTTATGATGGTGATGCAGCAAATGACGGTCCGATCACTACTGTAGGAGATGGTAGCCCGATGATTGATACAGAAGACAGTAATTTTGATGGAACACCTGAAAGCTATACGCTCGGAGATTCGGATGCAGATAACCATCCTAACTTTTTAGATATCGATGCCGATGATGATGGTATTGTTGATAATGTCGAAGGACAAGATACACCAGGTTATACTTTGCCTGATGAAAATGATGGAGATGGCGACGGTTTGGATGATGCTTATGATAATTATGTTGGCTTCGGAGGAACAGGGATTGAATCGGATGCAGGAGATTTAGAAGGTACGCCTTATGATCATGATAGTGACAATATACCAGATTATCTTGATTGGGATACAGATGGTGATAATATCCCCGATGTTCAGGAAGCTTGGGATAATTTATTAGATGGTGATTCAAAAGTTGATCCGTCTATTGGAGTATGCGATGGTTCTGATGTTGATAAAGACGGATTATTAGACTGCTTCGATAGCGATACTTCAAGTCCTGTTGTTACGGATTATAAAACGCCAATTGACGATAATGGATTTAATGGTGGTGCAACAACGGCCAGTACTCCGACAAGTGGAAACGATCCAAGTGAGATTTTTCCAGATAATAGTGGAGGAGATGGACAAGCAGATTGGAGAGATGTGTTGATCGATTGCGGAACACCTAAAGTTTTTTATGCCATTTCAGAACAGTCAATTACAACAGATACAGACTACGAATTTAATGGAACAGAACATGTAGATGAAGCAGATACAAAAGTAGTAAGAGCTACAGCTTTCTGTGAGCCAGATGCAGACGGATGGTATTATTTTTTCAATCCATTAGAACCAGAAAATTATTTATTCGCTTTAAGAAACACGGCTGGAAGCCCGAATGTTATTCCTGTTCATGAATTAGTAGACTTTATAGAAATAAAAGTTGAAACAGATCCGACGAATCGACATATGGTTTCAGATACCGAAGCAAACTTTGTGATGGAAAGAGACTGGAGAGTAGAATTTAAAGGAACACCAAGCCCTGGAAGTACCTTTGATATTAAGTTCTATTTCAGGCCAGAAGAAATGAATGCGCTAAAAGCAGCGGCAGATGCAGTAGAAGAAAATGCTTCTCAAGATGTAACCCGTTCTTTTTACTGGTTTAAAAGACCAGACGGATTAGAAAATGAGAACATCACCAGCTCAACAATAGAAAACATGACGGATGTCACCAATGACGATCCTAATGATATTGATGATACCAATACTGGTTTGATGGATTCAACGACTCCTGGTAATAATAAAAACTATGTAATCTTTGAAGGCTTATCTAGTTTTTCAGGAGGTACAGCAGGAATCAATCTGATGTATAGTTCCCTTCCAGTTGAGCTGACCAGGTTTACTGGTAAAGTTGAAAACTGTAATGCAGTGTTAGATTGGATGTCTGCTACAGAAGAGAACTTTAGTCATTATGAAATTGAAAGATCGAATAACGGGATTGTATTCGAACAGATTGCAAGAATAAATGGACAAGGAGGTTTAAATGCCTATGCTTACCGCTTTACAGATAATGAAGCAGGAAAAGAAAATTACTATCGATTGAAGATGGTAGATACAGATGGCTCTTTCAAATATTCAGATGTCGAAATTGTAATTGTGGATTGTGGCGATACGAATTTTAAAGTGTATCCTAATCCAATTCGTAATGAACAAAACATCTTTATTGAGTTTGGAGAAGTTCAGCAAGAAGTAACCGTTTCAGTTTTTGATCAATCTGGAAGACTAATAAAAGACTATTATCATAATCCGAATAATGGAAGTAAAGCTTCACTCAGTGTGGCCGATTTACCGGCAGGAACTTATCTGATTAGCTTTCAATATGCAGGTAAAAGAGAAGCTATTAAGTTTGTGAAAGTAAAATAAGAATGGTCAAACCTAAATGCCGACAAGGCGGGATTGACTAATGTCTTATATCTACTTCCCAAAAAAGATATATTCTCTATCCTTAACAAATTTTAATTACAGCCTATCAACAATAGTTGGTAGGCTGTTTTTTTATTCTACGAAATTGACTTAGATTTAGGGTAAGTGTCAAACCAAAATTGCGGGTGTAATAAATTATTTCGAATAAATTTCATAAATAATTGACTGTGAGTAGATTATGTTGAAATATCTGAGAGAATTCAAGAAATTTATTATATCAATTTTTTTTGGCTTACTACATAATTAATGATGAGGCTAACACATAAAATAATATCCACGACCTTCTTTTGCATGCTTTGGGTGACCTGCTTAGCTCAAAACCTAAGCACCAATATTAAGTTTTATAATTACGAAGATGGCTTACCGGATCGTGTCGTTCATAGTATTAATCAAGATGATAGGGGAGTGATTTGGATTGGGACAGGTAATGGCTTATGTCGATTTGATGGTAAAAAGTTTAATACATTTAATGGAAAAAACAGTCCGCTAGGTTCAGGAAGGATTGTGGGAATTATCAAAGATCAATTCGGTAATTTATGGATACAGAAAAATGGAGAACCAGTAATTCATTTTAACCCTTTAAATGAAACAGAGTTACCGCTGACAGAGGAAATAGAGAAATATGGGGAATTGACGGTTTCTCATTTTAGAAACTCTTCGGTTGGAAAGGTGTTTTTCAGCAATGAGGAAAATGCCACTTTTAAACTAAATGATTCGAATGAGATTGTCCCTTTTGGAGCATTGACTGCATTGGAGAATAGGGTAGATGTTCCGACTTTATGGGGAACAATATTTAGGGGGAGTACCAGCATTGGTCCTTTTGTGGAGGTTGATCAACAGGGTGATACAATTCGTGATTTTTCAAGCATTGGAAGAGGAAGAGTCTTTATAGAGAATACTGAAGTCATATTTTGGCGCCTGCCTAAGGAACCTACTGCTAAGTTTACAACGGATGCAGTTTTTATAAAAGAAAATGGAGATACACCAAAAATAGATTTTAAAAAAGATGGAGAATCCTATCTTTTCAATATGAGGTCCACTTCTAAGATTTATTCACTGCAGGATAATAAAAAAAATAGTTGGGTATCCATTGACGGTAGAATTATATTGTTTGATGAAAATCGAAATTTTCAAAAAGACTTAACGGAAAAGCTAGAAGAAACTTCTGGTAAAATAGGTGGAGTAAATGCATTTTTTGTTGATAATCACAATCGCTTATGGATAGGTTCTGGGATGGGATTGTTTATAGTAGAGCTGAAGCAAAATCCGTTTCAAAAATACATCAATAAAGAAGGGATGAGCACGAGAGGGATTACAGAACTTTCAGATGATCGAATATTGATTTCTAGTTATAAAGGTACGAAAATCTTAGATAAAAATTCAGGAGAACTTGTTGATTCTATAGCAAGATATGGTATGACCTTAACTGAATATAATAAGGAGTTTGTGTTGTTTTCTTATGGGACAGAGCTGATGGTTTATAATCAATTTAATCAATCTTTGAAGGCTATCGATTATCGTTTTACTGATTCTGGAAGAAAAAGAACCAGCGTTATTTATTATGATCAAGAAGAGGAAGAACTATATGTCGGACATGATAAGGGAACGTTTAATAGTGAAGATTCCATATTAGTGCTTCCACACAAAAACTTAAAAGAGTTTAAAGATTTTCCTAGACGCGAAATAACTTTTTTTTATAAAAATAAGGAAGGAATTTGGATCGCTACTTTGAATGGACTTTATCTCTTGGATAAGGAGAAAGGATTGGTAGATCATGTGGTGTTCCCGCATAATCACATAAAACATTTTCATGAAGATAAAGAAGGAGATTTTTGGTTGGCTACAGGAGGCGGAGGCTTGATCCATTGGGATCGAGAGTCAAATACTAAGCGACAGTTTACAACAGAAGATGGACTTTCACATAATGTTTTATATGCTGTTTATGAGGATCAATCAGGACTTTTTTGGCTCCCTAGTAATAAAGGCCTGATGCGATTTGATAAGCAAACGGGTGAAGTAAATGTTTTTTTACCAGAGGATGGAATTTGTCACGAAGAATTTAATACACATTCACATTATCAAGGAGCAGATGGCCGCTTGTATTTTGGAGGGCTTGAAGGCGTGACCGCTTTTAATCCGGAAGAAGTAGCATTGGCAAAAAATGAAGCACCTTTTATTTTAACGCAATATCAACAGTTTGATGCCAGTGAAAGTGTGCTATTGAATAAAACCGCAGAATTGCTTTCCTCAGAAACGATCAATCTTTATTCCAAGGATAAGTTTTTTATTTTAGATTTTGCACTATTGGATTATTCGCAAAATGACATCGTTTATGCCTGGAAAATTGACGGACTGGATGAGGAGTGGAATTTTCAAAAAGAGAACACCATTCGAATAAACGCATTAAATTATGGTAGTTATACCTTACGATTAAAAGCTCGAGGCTCTGGAGGACAATGGGCAGAAAATAAAATAGCTATTCCGATAAAAGTTCATAAACCATTTTATATCAAACCTCTATTCTTGGCCTTATTAATTATTGGAGTATTGGCCTTGATTTATACCTATTTCCGATATCGACTCAAAAATGTAGAACGATCAAGAGCGAAGCTGAAGGCACTCGTAGGAGAGCGGACTAGTGAGCTTTCTGAAAAAAATAGAGATTTGGAAGAAGCAAATCGATTTAAAGATAAAATCTTATCGGTGATCGCACATGATTTAAGAGCACCTCTATTAACCCTCAATGATTTGTCCTCAAAAATTAATTACTTGATTCAAAAGGGTAGAGTGGATGATATCGCCAGACTAAGTAATAGTATTAATAAGTCGTCCAGAAATGTACATATTCTACTGGATAATCTTTTCAATTGGGCTTTAGTGCAGAAAGGAGAGTATGATAATATTCCTCAAGAAATAAATCTTAAGCAGACCATCGATCAGGTGCTTCAATTATATCAAAGTACGGCAGAGACAAAATCTATTAGCTTAGTAGGGTTTCAGGATGTAAATTTAAAAGCTTATGCAGATCCAAATGCAGTGGCTACTATTTTTCGAAACCTGATAAATAATGCAATAAAATTTACTAAAGAAGGTGGCAGTGTTCATGTTGATGCAAAACAAGATAATGGCTTTGTTGAAATAAAAGTTCAGGATACGGGTATCGGAATTCCTGAAAAAGAAATACCCTATCTTTTTGATTTTTATCATTTAAATGAGAGAAAGGGTACTGGAGGAGAAAAGGGTAAAGGCTTTGGATTAAAATTATGCAATGAGTTAGTGGTACTCAATAAAGGCACGTTACAAGTCTCTTCAGAAAATAGAGAAGGGACTAGTTTTTTGGTATATTTACCTATTAAAATAACTTCTTGAATTTAATAAACATGGATATACTTATCGTAGAAGATGATTTTTCTTTTGCACTCGAGGTAGAAATGCTGATCGACAAATTAGGGTATCAACATGTTGGAACAGTTGATAATGGTATTGATGCCTTAGCTGCAATTGCAAATAAAAAACCAGATTTGGTGTTGATGGATATTGATATAAACGGTCAAATGTCAGGGCTCGATGTTGCTGGAAAAATAAATACTAAAAAAATCCCCATTGTATTTATGACTACGTTTAATGACGAGCAAACTTATAAAGCAGCGATGCAAACAAGTCCTTTTGGATATATCGTCAAACCATTTGATGAGATATCATTAAGAAATCTTATTGACCGGGTTTTCGAAAGTGAAAACTTCAACCTTAGCGATGTGT
>CAYXQH010000096.1:0-13251 GCA_964467425.1 uncultured Saprospiraceae bacterium | reverse complement strand
GCTGGACTTAGGTTATATGCATACCCCGGCGGATAGTAATCAGATTATTTTAAATAGGTAGAAAAGTGAAAGGTAGAAAGGTAGAAAGGTAGAAAGGTAGAAAGGTAGAAAGGTGAATAAGCAAGATCGTTGAATCCGGAACAGAGTGAAAGGTGAAAGGTGAAAGGTGAATAATATTTATAGATCCAGGAGACCGTCTGGAAGTTGCATGATAATTTTTTGATTTTCCATATCTACAGATGAGATTAACGATTTGTTTAAAGGGATTAGGATTTCCTTATTATTAAAATGCACCTCAGCCATTTCTTGTTGTGGAAACTCATGAATCTCTATGATTTCGCCAATTTCCCCAAGTCCGACATCATGAATCGTAAAGCCTTCGAACTGTGCATAAATTAGTTTTTCACTAGGTAGTTCTTCGACTACTTTTTTAATATCCTTTTTATAAACGTATAATTCTTTGGAGGCAACGGACACTGCTTTTTCAGGGGAGTCTATCCCTTCAAACTTAACTATTAAACTGTTGGTGAAATCAAAATATTCGATAAAATAAGGTAGGAATTTTCCCTGGATTTTTAGAAAGGCAACAGTAGCCTGAGCAACATCATCAAGAAATTTATCTTCGACTTGTAATTTAACCGCTCCCTTAACTCCGTAAGTCTTTTTCGTTTTCCCAACCAGGATATATTCGTCCATGCAGGTGCGTTATTCTAATTAAAATTAATAAGCGTTTGTTTTAAAATAAAACCCTTTTCAGCTTTATCTTCCCAAGGCTGACCATTACAAGTAATACATTGCGTATCTAGAATCCACATTTCTTTATATGCTAAACCTACGTCCTTAATGTATTGTTCTTTCGAACTTCGTAACTCAATAAGATTTTCGTTATCTGCCTGAGTAATTTCAACTGCTTCATCATACAGCTCATTATTCACTACTATAGGTTCACCTATAAACTGCACTTCATATTCCCAGGATTTAAAAACCTCGACTGTTTCACCAGCGATGGTGATAGGAATAGTCACATCAATAAAACGATTTCCATCCCAAACCAAATTCTCTTTTAAAGGAAAAACCATTTTAATAAACCGAAGGTTTTCTTCCAAACTCTCTGCCTGCGTTTCGGTTCTAACCATCATCCAGACATCTTTTATTTCCCAGGCATCATTAAGATTCTTTTTTTCAAACCGTTCAATTTTATAACCTAATCTGCCCAAATTATCTATAATGGTATCCGCAACAACTTCTCTTAAATAAGTCGTTGATTGCAATTTGATGATCTGAGAATTTGGCCCGATATCGAAAGTAGTAGAATCTACCAGATACTCTTTGAATTTACCTATTTCAATCGGAAAGTATTCATATCCAAATTCTACCTCAAAATCATCAAAAGTAGATTCATCTTTACAGGATTGTATAAAAAGGATAGAAAACCCAATAAATAGAAATGGAAGAATTAGCTTTTTCATTGATATCAGATTAAAAAGTTTCTTTTAGAACGTGCAAAATACAAGCCAGATTACTTAATTTACAGCAATATCACCGACATTACTGCCGTATAAATCCATTGTAAATTAAACCTCCACCAATTACATCATCACCTTCATAAAACACTGCGGATTGGCCTGGAGCAACGCCTTTTACATGAGCTAAAAATTCGACTTCTACCCGATCATTGCCAAGATTCTTAAGTGTACTCATCGTTCCCGGATCATTATAACGAATCTGAGTAATGATATCGCTGTTTTCAGGTAGCGTTGGATATTTCATTGAATTAATCTGAGCTACGGTCATTCCATTTCTTAAAAGTTCATCCACTCTTCCTAAAACAACAGTATTCGAATCAGGGCGAATTTCAGTTACATACATAGGTTCTCCAAAAGCTAATTTCAATCCTTTTCGCTGACCAATAGTATAAAATGGATAGCCATCATGTTGACCAAGAACATCGCCTTTCGTATTTACAAAATTGCCGCCTTTAACGGTTGCATCCAAATCTGGCACTCTTCTACGTAAGAAACCTCGATAATCATTATCAGGGACGAAGCAAATCTCGTAGCTTTCTGCCTTTTTAGATAATTCCTCATAGCCATAATCTGCAGCAAATTGACGTACTTCAGGTTTGGTGTACATCCCTACCGGAAACTGGCTACGTTGCATACATTCCTGACTTAAACCCCAAAGGACATAAGATTGATCTTTTCGCTCATCTGCTCCTTTTGAAATATATTTACGCCCTTCATGCTCTTTGATTGCGGCATAATGACCGGTTGCAATAAACTCACAATCCAAGGCATCTGCTCGCTTTAGCAAAGAACTCCATTTGATATGCGTATTACACAACACACAGGGATTTGGCGTACGTCCTGCTATATATTCTTCGACGAAATTATCAATGACATAGTCACCAAACTCCTCGCGGATATCTACAATAAAATGATGAAATCCCATCTTTACAGCAACTGCTCTGGCATCATTGATCGAATCCAGGCTACAACAGCCGGTTTCTTTTTTTGACCCACCCGAATTGGCATAATCCCATGTTTTCATCGTTACACCAATAACTTCATAGCCCTGATCATGCATCATCATGGCAGAAACCGTACTATCGATTCCTCCACTCATCGCCACTAAAACTCTACCGTGCTTACTCATTTTTACTGAAAATCTAGTTAAATAAATTTTGAGATAACAAAATTACAAAAAAGGCAGGTATAAAGTTCAAAAGATTTCGGTTCTCCTTTTTTAACCAAAAATTAATTCCTTCCCATTTTATCACAATAATCTTCCATTTTGGTTTAAAAATTGTCTTAATATCAAAATATAAGATTCAAACGTTCGGTTATTTAGTTGGAAAACCCGTTGGAAAACACCTATTTTTGTATTTTAATGGATAAATCCCTAATTTTGAACAAATTATGATTCACTAAAAATGTTATTATGAGAAAACTAATGATCTTAGGTTTATTCCTAATGGTAAGTTTAGCAGTGCATGCAGAAGAATTTGGAATTGCTTCCTACTATTCCGATGCTTTTCAAGGTCGTAAAACAGCCAGCGGCGAGTTATATAATAAAAACTTAAAAACAGCGGCGCATAAAACCCTTCCTTTTGGTACTATTATCCGAGTAACCAGATTAGATAACAAGACATCAGTAAAGGTTAAAATAAATGATCGTGGTCCTTATATCAAGGGGCGAATTGTTGATTTATCCAGAGCAGCAGCGGAAGATTTAGATCTAATTCAGGCAGGACATGCCAGAGTTAAGATTGAAGTATTAAATCGTGGACAAGAAGACCTTATTGCGAAGTCATCTCCAGTTCCTAATTTAGAATCGCTGAAATCAGAAAGTAAGATCAAAGCGGATGCAGCCGCGAAGGCAAAAGCGGCGAAAGAAAAGGCAGAAGCAGCAGCAAAAGCGAATCGCGAAAATATTGAAAACCCAAGACCGACGACTTATTCAACGGAATCTAATAAACCGGTACTTCCAGCAGTACGAGATCGTTCTTCCGGTGAGCCTGCTCCACGTGCAAAAGCTAAACCTGATCCAAAGCCTGACTTAAAAGTTAAAGGTAGTTCAAAAGCAATGGAACCTAAAAATATCGAAGTGGCGGCTAGTGGTACGAGAGTAAGAGGTCAGGATTTCAAAGCTTATGATCTTTATAAGATCCAACTAATGCGTCCACAAAAAGGAGGTTATGGTGTTCAGGTAGCTTCTTTGACTTTGTATGAAAATGTCATGAAGCAAGTAGCCGAATTACAGGAAAAATGGTTTAATAATATCTTAGTCAGTGTTGAACCTGGCAAAAATAATACACCAGTATACAAATTAATTCTTGGGCCATTTCCTGATCGGGAAACTGCAGAAAGTTATAAAAAAGACTTAAAGAAGAAAAAGAAAATGGATGGTTTTGTTGTTGACCTTAGTACAATACAGAACTAAACCTTTTAAAATAAGCTAAAAGAAAGCCCTCTTTTGATTGATTCAAAAGAGGGCTTTTTTTGACTCTTACTAATGCCCTGTGATCTGCAAATAGTACTTAAACAACTCCTCCACAATATCTCCATCTGATTCTGGTTCAAAAACCACCGAAGCTTGTTCGTAAAAATCTTTTCGTTCTTCTAATTTATCCGTTATATATTTATTTAAATCCTCAGACTTAATATCTGCGAGGAGTGGTCGTTGTGTTTTTTCTTCTTGCAATCGCTTTGCTAATAATTCAGGTTCTATTTTCAAATAAATGGTAAGCCCATTTTCATTCATCCATTCCAGGTTATCAAAAAAGCAAGGTGTCCCACCACCTGTTGCAATTATAGCCTTCCCGATCACTCCAAAATCTCTAAGACATTTGCGTTCCGTAATTCTAAAATGATCCGCTCCTTTTTCTTCAAAAATCTCTGGTATGCTTGCGCCTTCTTTTTCTTGGATATACTCATCCAAATCAAAAAAGGGAACATTCATCTTTTCAGCAAGGAGTTTCCCCGAATAGGTTTTTCCTGCTCCCATAAAACCAATTAGAAAAATTGGACGTTGCTTATACATATTTTGACTAATTTTTATAGCTATAAAAATACCGGCTTATCCAATTTCTTGGAAATCGTAAAGGCTGCATTTATCAAACCAACATGGCTATAGGTCTGCGGAAAATTACCATATTGACTTCCTGATTTTTCATGTACATCTTCACTTAATAAACCAAGATGATTACCATGTTTAATCAATCGTTCAAAAATTAAAATAGCTTCTTCTACTCTATCCATTCTCGCTAATGCCTCTACATACCAAAACGCGCAAATTAAAAAAGTAGATTCTGGGGCACCAAAATCATCCACATGTTTATACCTATAAAACAATCCACTTTCTGTTCTCAATTCTTCTTCTAAAACCGCCAGATGTTTTTTAGCCCGATCACTCTTTGGATCAAGATACCCCATATTAATTAATTGAAGAAGGGATGCATCCAAATTTTTAGAACCAACTGCCTGAGTATATACGCCTCGGTCTTCATCATAGCAAGCTTCAATCATCGCTGCTGCGGAAGCAACTAATTCGGTGGCTTCCTTTTTTAAAGCTTCATCATCAATCCGCTTCGCTATTTTAAGTGCTGCATTAGCTCCAGCCCAATGAAATAAAAAAGTATAAGAATGCTTTTGGGAAAGGCCTCGAAATTCCCAAAGTCCATTGTCCGGCTCTTCCATGGTTTCTTTTATCATGGACAAACAATGTTTGACTAATTCTAACAAAGTGGAATGCTCTTTTGTATTTAAACGTAAGTCGGAGAATAAAGGCAATAAGGTCACCAGCACCTGTCCGTAAACATCATTCTGAATATGTTCATAAGCTTGATTACCTATTCGAACCGGACGTTCGCCATTGTATCCTTCTAGAGGTAGAATCTTTTCTACGGGCTCCCGATCGATCGTAATGGGATATAATGGATGAAATCTTCGATCTTCATTCAGCACGATATTTTCAATAAAATTGGCATAGTCCTGCAATATTCCAAAATGACTTAAATCATTTAGCGCTTTAATGGTATAATGTGCATCCCGCATCCAGCAGAATCTATAATCCCAGTTTCTTCCGCTTCCTGGAAATTCCGGCAAACTTGTAGTTGCCGCCGCAATGATCGCTCCGGTGTCTTGATACTGATGCAACTTTAGCGTGAGGGCAGATCGTATAACTGCCTCCTGGTGAAAGTTTTCTGTTGACGTATTTTTCACCCAGGTTCTCCAATAGTTAATCGTTTTATCTAGAAAACTATCCGCCGTAGCTTTGAGTGGCCCTTCTAAAGGGACTCCCCATGTTAACACGCAGTACTTCGTCTCATTTAGAACGAAAGCTTGCTCTTTATCTACAAAATTGAGTGCAATATCTGTAGTTAACCGAACGGAAGATTCTAAACCAGTATACCGTATATGACTGGAACCAAATACTTTTTCCGGTTTTGCTTCTCCATAATTACCTACCGGTTGGCAACATACTCGTATACGAGGTCTACCACTAATTGGAATTATTTTCCGAATCAGCATTAATGGCTTATAGAACCGTTCGTATTGATAGAATCGAGGGGCAAAATCTATCACTTTATAGGAGCCATCTTCACAGTTAAAAGTAGTTTCCAATACATTAGTATTGTAAATATATTCCTGGCTGGATGAATAGGCATCCCATTCTGGCTGGATAGAAAATTTTCCTCCACTTTTTTCATCTAATAAGCTTCCAAAAATAAAGCTACTATCGAATTTTGGCCAACACATCCAGCCAATATTCGCTTTCGTGTCTATCAGCCCTAAAAAAGCACAATTGCCAATAATCCCATAATTATATTTGTGTATCTCCATTATTTCTTCTTTGAAAGACATAAAGTTAGAAATATTTAAAAAAATCAAAAATAAATAGAGAGAAAGCTGAATAAAGGATCTAAAGAATTTATCCTTTATTGCTCAAGGCCTAAAACTGTGGACTTTTATAAAAAAGCACTACCTTTGTGCGTCGAATAATTTTAACTAGCAAATTCAATAGAAAGATGAGATATATAGGGATTCTTATTTTGGGAACCATTCTTTTCTTATCCTGTACTGATGAAGGGAAGGAAAAACCTAATAATTCGAAAAAGGTAGTTCAGGAAATCAAAGCGGGAGATAATATCAGAGACATCATTCGTAATCCTGTTGATGCTGACCAATCCGTAGATACTGTTAATGTTGCAAAAATTATTTTTGAAGAAAAACGATTTAATTTTGGAACAGTAAACGAAGGTGATATTGTTCGACATACTTATAAATTCACAAATGAAGGGAAAGTTCCTTTAGTTATTACGAAAGCAAAATCAACTTGCGGCTGTACCGTACCTGAGTGGCCTGAAGATCCAATTCCTCCAGGTGAAGGAGGTGAAATAAAAGTTAGGTTCGACACCAAAAACAAAACAGAGCGACAAGGCAAGCCAATTACTATATTTGCGAACACCTATCCCAATGAAACGACTCTTCAACTTCAGGGATTTGTGACGCCGAAGGATAAATAAATAATGTAAAAAATTTAGAATACTATGACAGACTTTATTTTTCTACAAGCAGGTGAAGGTGGTTCAGCTGGAACCTTAAACCTGGTTTTCATTTTAGCTATTTTTGTGGTCTTTTATTTTTTCCTTATTCGCCCCCAGCAAAAGAAAGCGAAGGAGCAAACCAAATTTTCAAATAATCTTGAAAAAGGAATGGAGGTTGTAACAGCCAGTGGTATTATTGGTAAAATCAATAAGATAGAAGAACATTTTATTCACCTACAGGTAGATACAAAAACTTTTATCAAATTCACCAAAAACGCCATTTCAAAAGAGATGACAGAAGCGATTCAAAAACCTAATGAAACTACCAAATAAGGTTGACGTCAAAAAATTTTTGGATTCTGATCGGGCAATACTCATCTTGTGTGTATTTATTGCTTTAGTTTTTTGGGTATTAGTTAAGCTTTCACAGACCTTTTATACCGTTGCCGATGTGCAAATCAACTACCAACTTCCTGTTGGGAAATCTTTTGTCACTTCTCCCCCATCCAATGCTATTGCTACTTTAAAAGGAACTGGTTGGGATTTGATCTCGCATTATATGAAAAGCGAAAAAAGTGAAGTTGAATTTGAAATCAAGAATGTTACTTCACAAGCTATTAATGCTGGGTTATTAATTGACAAAATTCAACAGACGGTCCAAAGCGGAATTGAGATCAATGATGTAAATATGGATTTCATTTTTGTAGAAATCGAAAGCGAAACTGAATCAAAAGTTCCTGTCAAACTAAATCATCAAATAAAGCTTGCTAAGCAATTTCAACTAACAGATAGCATTATCATCGAACCTGCAGAAATTATTCTTACAGGACCATCTACTGAAGTTGAAAACTTTAAACTTTGGGAAACCAAAGTTTTAGAATTGGAAAACATTAAAAAAGATCAATCAGTTGAAATAGAATTACTCCCATCAGACAATAAAGAAATTTATCTGTCCCATAGCAAAGTGACCGTTCATTTAAAAGTGGAACAGTTTACAGAGAAATCAATGTTTATTCCGATCACGATTAAAAATGCACCGGACAGTTTAAAAACCTTTCCTGAAAAAGCAATGCTGACCTGCAATGTTCGATTAAGCAAATACAATGAGGTGGATCGGAATTCTTTTGAACTCGCTGTTGACTTAAAAGGAATTCCTTTAAACAGTGAGAAAAATACGATTCCAGTTCTAATAAGCAAAAAGCCCGCTTACATTGATCGCCTTGATATTAAACCCAAAAGTGTAGAATTCTTTTTTGTTGAAACAAATAAGGATAGTGTAGCCGCTCCAATAAACATTCAGGAATGACGCATTTCTAATTTTCAATCCTACTTGTCGAGAAAAACATCCCTTACTGTCGTAAATCCTTGGTGATTAATCTGGAAATCACTATGTTACAGATGTAAATTATGTTTTTATTCTAATTAAATTAAATCAACAATCAATATGGGTGAGATACCAATTTTACTGATTCCTCTTATATTATTTGGAATCGTTATCGTCCTTTCCGGTCTCTTTACAGTGAAGCAACAAACCGCAGCAGTTGTTCAACGACTTGGAAAATTCCAAAGTATCCGTCAAGCCGGACTACAATTCAAAATTCCTTTTATCGATAATATCGCTGGAAGAATGAATCTTAAAATTCAACAACTAGATGTTATGGTAGAAACCAAAACGCTAGATGATGTATTTGTTCGTTTAAAGGTTTCTGTTCAGTTCCGAGTTTTAAGAGACCGCATTTACGATGCTTTCTATAAGTTGGAAAACTCCGAAGAACAAATCACAGCATATGTTTTCGATGTGGTTCGGGCCGAGGTTCCGAAAATGAAACTCGATGATGTTTTTGTAAAAAAAGATGACATCGCTTTAGCAATCATGCGTGAGCTTCAAGAAGCTATGAATGATTATGGTTATGGCATTGTAAAAGCGCTTGTTACAGATATCGATCCTGATCAAGCAGTAAAACATGCAATGAATCGGATTAATGCTGCCGAGCGTGAAAAACTCGCTGCAGAGTATGAAGGTGAAGCTGAACGAATCAGAATCGTTGCTCGTGCACAGGCAGAAGCAGAAAGTAAAAAACTACAAGGTCAGGGTATTGCAGATCAACGGAGAGAGATTGCCCGAGGTTTGGAAGAGTCTGTTGAAGTTTTAAATCAGGTGGGTATTAACTCACAGGAAGCCTCCGCTTTGATTGTCATCACGCAGCATTATGATACTTTACAATCTTTAGGAGAGCATACAAATAGTAATTTAATCTTAATGCCAAATGCGCCAACGGCAGCTTCTGATATGCTTAATCAAATGGTTACTTCTTTTACCGCTTCTTCGCAAGTAGTGGAAACAATGAAAGAAGCAAAGGCTAAAAGACCTCCAAGGTTAGATTAGATTGATGTAACTATATAAATATGTGGTTATGTGGTTATGTGGTTATGTGGTAAAAAATTATTTTCCGCATAACCACATAATATTTATTTCAAGAGGGTAATATTTCCTTTTTTATAATAATCATCTCCATTGATACAACGAACGGTCAGGTAAAACCCAAAAGCATCCGGAGGTAATTGACTTCCTTTAAAAGTACCATCCCATCCTATACTTTGATCGAAAGTTTCGAATACTTTTTGCCCCCATCGGTTATAAATAATCAAATGCATTTCTTCAATTCCATTTCCTAGTAATCGAAGTACATCGTTTTCTCCATCCCCATTTGGTGTAAAAGCATTCGGTAAAAATATATTAGGATCATCGCAAGGACTCTCCGTCACTACTACAAGGAACTGTATAGTATTTTCACAACCACTTGCATCCGTTACTACTAAGGTATACGTAGTATTTTCTAATGGAAAAGCTAAAGGATTTGAAATACCTAAATCACTTAAACTCTCTGAAAATTCCCATGAATAATTATAGTTAGGATCTTGTGTGGTAAAAATTTGTGTGGTATCACCTACAAAAATCGTATCAGATTCAACATAACCTTCTAAAGTGGGCTCAAAAGTATTATCGACCGTCACCATAACCTCATCCGTAAATACACACCCATATTGATCTGTAATCTCAACAGAATAGGTAGTATTACCACCGGGGAAGGCATTAGGACTTGGAACATTAGGATCGCTCAAACCCGTTGGAGGGGACCAAAAGTAACTAAGTCCATTGACTGGATTTGGATTTAGTTGAACTGAATCATTTGCGCATATCAACATGGCATCAGGAATAAAATCTTCCCCGAATACCTGCGCTTCAATGACCTCAGTCACCTGACTCCTGCAACCATTATCATCCGTGATAACCAAATCAATTGTATACGTTGAGCTTGAGGAAACGGAGACAGTTGGATTCTGAATCATAAAGGAATCAATAACACTTCCTCCTTCAGAGATATACCAGGTCCAATCAAAATTTAACCCGCCGAGATGACTCGACATATCCATTAATTCCACTACAAAGCTATCCGTACAATTCACTACATCAAAATCAAAAGAAGGAAATAATTCAGGCGAATCAATATTAAAAACTTGATAGGCTGTATCAATACAAAACTCTCCATTATCAACAACAAGCATTGCCGTAAATGTTCCAGTATCCGAATAAACAAAACTCGGATTTTGTAAATTAGATGTCGCATTTGGATTTCCGGGATCATTAAAATACCAGGTATAATTTTGAGCATTAAAACTGTCATCTGTAAAAAACACTTCAAAATCACAAGGTACATCTGCTGCAAATTCAGCTGCTAACGTATCTACAACTACTGTTACCGTATCATACAATTCACATTGCCCCTGATTATCAATAAACACTACATAGGTGGTAGTAGAGTCCGGAGAAGCCAGAGGTGTGGATGAATTCGGGTCGTCCAATCCATTGGGCGGTGTCCACATGTACGTAACTCCGGGTAAAGGATTAGGATTTAAGGGCACCGAATTATCAAAACAGGCACTTATTTCATCAGGGAAAGTATCTTCATTAAAAACATTTGCAGGGAAGGTCTGGGTAAACTCCTGGGTACATCCGTTTGTAGCGGTAATAATAAGTGTTAGCGTTGCTTCAGTACTGGTCGTAACATTGAACACTGGATTTTGAAGAGAAGAACTTGCCAAAAGAATATTATTCGCATCCACTAGCTGCCAATCCCAAGAGGCAATATCAACAATCGTATCAAAAGACAAATCTGCTACTTCTATAGTCAAACTATCGGTACAATTGGCATAAGAAAAATTAAAATCAGCAAATAAAGAAGGCAAATGAACAGTGATTTCTTGCTCAAAAGTATCTGAGCATTGTATCATATCGCCTACGATTAATTCAACAACATAGGTCCCTGTATCTGAAAAGACCCACGTTGGATTCTCTACGGTTACAATTGAATCCGGATAGGCTGGGTCATTAAAATTCCATTGATAGTTCGATCCTCCAATACTTTGATTTTCAAAACTCACTTCTAGTCCGTCACAATATAATTCTGGTGCAGCATAAGCAGCAACTGCAGCTCCACAAAGCCCTACATTATATTGAAAATCTCTCCGAGTGGTAGAGATTAACGCTCCATCTCTATATTCTTCCAAACAGATTCCAACCACAAATTGTCCTATAGTATTAGGAGTCCCTGTCAGCAAACCTGTATTCGGATCAATAGAAAGCGGAATACCTCCCAAAACATTACTTAAATTATATGGTGGATCCACCCACACAACGGGTTGTGGAATAGTCTGTTCAAAAGGGAAAGGCTCGGGTGTTGCTGGTGTTGCTCCATCGAGTGGAATACATAGGCTATACACAATAGAGTCACCATCCGCATCTACTGCGGATTGGTCAAAATTTATCGGTTCATTGACGCATATATATATGGGCGGCCATTGATTAAAGAGGGCACTACTATTACATTCATTTAAGGCACTCTCCGAAATATTAACCCCGAAAGTAGCTCCAGTATCTAAGGGGCCTACAATATTGACTATCGTAAAATTCCTACAACAACGTTGATAAATTAATTGATAACCACCGGGAATTTGAGGAAGCGTTTTTATACCAGTATAGGTTGTCGTATGGACACAGACATTCGGTGGAACAACCAGACAAGAATCTGACAGAACCGGATCCAATGTATCATTCAACATAGGATCAAACGGAATCAAAAGACTATCGATCAAAACACCAAAAGAATTATAGATTCCAATTTTGGCAGGGTCGTCAAAAAAAGCAAGTGGATTTCCATTAAAACAATCTCTGAATATCGTCAGTTTTATTTCATACTGATCATTGCCCAGGCAGGTATAAGTCATTTCACCACCCACAATATGCGTAGCATTCCCTTTACCAGGTAAGAGGACAAAAAACAAGAAAATAAGGGGTATAAACCTATACATTAAATTAGTCTGCATATATAGTTTTAGTTTTGGAAAGCCTTCACACCTTGCTAAGAGTATACTTAAAACTTATACTTTGGACTGCAAAAGCATCTTTTCGAACCTGAACTTCTGCTTTTTTTTATTCCATAGCATAAACTATGCAATAAAAAACAGCCTCGTCAGAACCGAAAACCTAGCTTTTTCGTCATCAAAAACAAATTCTAAACATACTCTAATTTAAAACTAAATATGGCATTCACCAATGAATTAAGCGGAAATTACCGCTAGATATGAGTCAAATGATAGAAAGCTTACCTTTTTAGTGTGATAAACCATTTAGAATCATAAATAACACCATTTTTTAGCTAAAAATTAATCTTCTATAGAAAAGCTAATCGTTTTGACTCTACGCTGAATTTCATCGTTTTCGACATTTTCAAGGATCATGGTTTTAGCAAGGTCGGATTCAAAAACTTCTTGCATGTTTCGAATTAATCCAGCAGGTACAGCAGCGTTTATAAAAGCATTGTTCAAAAAGTCGCTTTCAAAAATTGCAATTGATTTCTTTAAGTACGTATTTAATTCCGTTCGATTTTGAACACGGGCAGCATTGGAGATAAAACGAGCGTCCGTTGATAATCCAGAAAGGTCCAATATCCTGCAAAGATTTTTAAATTGCTTTTCAGTACCAACTGCAAGTACCATTGCCTTTCCATCTTCGGTAAAAAAAACGTCTCCATAAGGTGCAATATTTGGATGCTGACTTCCCATACGCTGGGGTATATGTTTTTCCATCAGCCAATTAGTTGCTTGATTTGCTAAAGAAGCTACAGCAGATTCGTATAAAGAAG
>CAYXQH010000095.1:0-13274 GCA_964467425.1 uncultured Saprospiraceae bacterium | reverse complement strand
CTAGGAGATCGTGTACCAGATGATTGGTATGTATTGATTCCATATTCTTCTGCGCCAATCGAATCAGCAAACAATATAAGTAGTATGCTTACGGATTGTAGCGCTGGAAATGATTGTAGTGTATCTCGAGTTTTTTCAGGTGATGAAAATTCTGATGAAAGATTCATAGAAATGGTTGCGATCGCTGATTTTCCTTTTTATAACAATTGGAAAGGAGCAAATTGTACAGACGATGAATGCGTAGAGAATGTAGTAACAAAAGTATCCAATATTGTTGCGCTCTCTTCTGATATCTATGAAGATTATTTTGATGTGTCGATCGTTATAAACTATATCCGGGTTTTTGAAGAAGACGACCCCTACAATACAGATCATGATTATACACTTGAACTGATGAAAGCTCGCTGGAATCAAGGACTCTTGGAATGCATTTATCGGGATGTCGTTCATCTTTTTACGGCTAAATCAATGGCTGTAGAAGGTGCCGAATACAATTCAGGGTTTCCAGGTGAAATTTGTTATCGCCCCGATAAATCATTTAGTTTCACACGTTGCACCACTAGTGAACCACTGTGGTATAAAACAGTTGCCCATGAGTTGGGACACGGTTTGAATGCTGGACATATAGATAATATTTGTCCCAATAATTGTGATAATGGAAATACAAGTTCTTTGATGTGTGTTTATGGAGGTGGTACTGAAGTAGATGAAATTACGAGGATTAACCAATGCAACATGCTTTATTGGTTCTTAAATGAATCTATATCCTGCTTTTCTGAAAATCGACCTCATAATGAGGAAGATTGTGAAACTTGTTTAGTTGATGTAGAAGTTGAATATAATCCTGTTGAATTTATTCCTGGATGTGAAGGTAAAGATGAAGTGGAAGTAATTGTTCGGGTTTTTAACAATTGTCATGAACGGACTATTGACCAAATAGATTATACTTTTCATGATGATGAGATGGAGCTGTTAGACCCAAATGACTTAGGGGATTATGAAGTGTTAGCTGATTTAGGCTTTGGAGATAAGAGGTTGAAAAAGAATTCCGTTTTTATTGACGCTGGAGAAGTGTTAGAATTTAGGGTAATGATGAGAGTATTGGAGACCGCTCCATTTAGCCAGGTCGTTTCTACTGGGCAAATTAAATATCAAGGAGATCAATATCCGCATAATTTTGTTTATCGTTCACACACTAATAGTTATTATTTTGGATATGATGCAGAAATTACTGGGATAAATTTACTCTCGGATCTAATAGCGGATCAAATAATTGAAGCACCAGCCAATTCATGTATTGAAATGCCGGAGCAAAAATTAAGTATTGATGGGACTCTGATCGTCGATACGGATTATTGTTTTAATAATTCTGATTTAATACTGAAATCAGGTGCTGAAATTATTGTAAATGGGGGAAGTCAGTTGATATTATATATGACTAATTTGACAGGCTGTGATCAAATGTGGAAAGGAATAACGGTGGAGGAAGAAGGAAGTTTAAAAGTGGCATCTTCAATAATTAGTGATGCAGAGTTTGCCATTACAGCAAATACGAATGCTGTTATTGATATGAGTCTCAATCAATTAATAAATAACTATGTAGGATTTTATGTTCCGAAGTCTAACGATGGCAACGCGAGAGAAGTTAACATTGGAGATTTCTACAACAATTATTACCTCGGCAATAGTGAATTATTACCGCCTTATCTCGACCAAGAGAATTATAGCAATACAACCTATTCCGGAATTTTAGTACATGATTTAAATGAATTAAACTTAGAGGCCTTACAGACAGCATTAGGTATTCCGACTAATCATTTTAGAAATATCCAAAATGGTATTCGAGCATACAATACCAATGTGACTTTGGAGAAATGCATTTTTGAAAATATAAATAGCACTAACGAAAGTTGTGCGGTGTATCTCGAAGGAGATGGAGACGATTGGTTATACCAGGATGTTGATTTCCCGGATGACAATCCATATACAAATACGGATTTTCTGAATTGTAGAACAGGTATCAAATCCATCGGAATGAACCTTAACGTTTTTGGAAATGTCATGGAGGATGTTCAAACCGGAGTGAGCGTTGAGCTGAGCGCGAATAGAGAAATTAACATTACTCACAATCTGATTGAAAAATGTACATGGGGAATTAATCTTTATCAATGTGCTCCCGTAATTGGGCTTGTTCAAAATAATGATATTAGAGTAGGGGCAGGTTTATTTTCATCGGCGATTATAGTCAATGAAAATCCTTCCGAACCGAGTGGCTGGAATATTTACAATAATATATTGACATTAGAAGAAAGTACTTTTGGCGTTTTTCATCGCTCAGGGAAACGTAGCAACATTATGAATAATACAATCGCATTTTTTACACCCAATGAGAATGGTTATGCCGGGATTTATCTCGAAGATAGTCCTGAAACGATTGTGAGTTGCAATTTTGTAACTGGTTTTGGCGTAGATGAAGAACCAAACTATAAAGGTACGGCTATAGGTATATTCAATTCTACAGGCACAAGAGTGAATTGTAATTATGTTAATAATTCTAATATTGGCATCCAATACTGGGGGTATTGCGCTAAAAACCAATTTAAAGGAAACTCCTTGGGCGGCCACCAATTGGGATTATTATTAGGTGCTTATTATAACAATAATCCTGTGGGTGGAATTGTTACTTTCAATAAACAAGAACATGCTGGAAATGTTTGGACTCAATTGTTTAATGGAAATGATATCCCGGTTGGGTTCTATGGAGCTATCAATAATGCAGACGCAGGTCAAACCCCATATCCGGGAAGCCTGCTAGTCGATGGTTTTGAAAATCAGCAGTTTTCTCCAAAATATTTTGCTAATCAAAGCAACTGGGTACAGGATATTCCAACCGTTGATCCTTCATTTGATTGCGCTGATCGGCCAACTTGCCCAGAAGGCGTCGGATGGCATTACTTCGCGGATAATCCAAATGACAGAAGTGAAGATCGCATTTACACAGACTTACAAAAAGCAAATGCATCGGAGACGAAGGCCATTTTTGAAAATACAATTTTAAGAGGTCATGCTAATTTTTCTACTGACGAATTAAACACTTTGCATGTGATTGCTCAGCAATGTCCACTTGAAGGTGGAAATGCAGTATATGAAGCCAGAAGTTTGTTGTCTTCTATTGAATTTGTGGATTATAATGACTTTTTAAATTGTCAGAAAAAGAATGAAATAGTAGAGCAAGAATTGATGTCTGAATCTCAAATAAATATTTTTCCTAATCCAGCAGATGAAATCTTGAATATTGAATTTTTAACAAAAAGTTCGAGCAAAACAAATCTTCATATTGTAAATGCATTAGGTGATGTAATGAAAGAGATAGAAATAGCTCCTGAAACGAATAATTTGAGTTTGAATGTTTCCGATTTAGGGACTGGAGTGTTTCAAATTATTTGGTATTTGGGTAATGAAAGAAGAATAAATGAAAAATTCGTTATAGTCAATCATTAAAAAAGAAGTTTTCATACCACAATTTATTTTTTAGCTGTCGGCATTCGTGCCGGCAGTTTTATCCTTTGAGAAGGAAAAGCTCTACCAATAAAAATAAACCGACCTTGCTAGCAAGCAAGTATGTGTGAGAGCGTCTGGTGGGAGCCAGGCGCTTTTTTCAACAAAAACATTTTTGAATTAACTATTGAAACGATGTTGACCTAGTAGCGTAAACACACAAAGCTATACTCAGATTTTCAAATTAATCACGACAAAAAGAAATCCTTATCTTTCGAAGATGATCAGAAGCTGTACCATATTTTTATTGATCTGCCGAGCAGTCCTGCTTTATGCTCAAGACCCTTTCTATATCAACTACGATACGAAAGATGGCTTGCCAAGCAGTGAGATTTATGATTTAGAAATAGATCAAAATGGTTTGCTTTGGTTTACGACGGATCGGGGAGTGGTGACCTATGATGGATATGAGTTTCATACGTTTACGATAGAGGATGGTTTGGCAGATAATGTCAATTTTGAAATCTTTAGAGATTCAGAAAACCGACTTTTGTTTAATGGGTATAAAGGTGCTTTGAGTATTTATGAAGATGGGAAATTTTGGGAGTATCCCTATTCAGATAGTCTGTTGACAATCATGGAGGGTAAATGGATAGAGCATATTGTTGAGATGGATTCAGGAAGCTATGTTTTTACGCCATCACATTCACTCAAGCCTATCATCTTTTCTTTGAATGAATCCACGCCTCCTCAAAAACTTGATTATGCTATAATATCAGAAGCGGATTCATTTGATTTGAAAGAAGAAGGTATTGCTTATGATTTGAACAATACGATCTTTTCTTTTTTTAAAGAACCTATCCAAAATACATTTCGTTGGGTTAATCGATTGGGAGTTAAAATTAATAATTCCCAGTTAGCGTTGACTAATAATGAGGTAGGTTTTTATTCTAATGAAGGTGTTTTATTACAATCATATTCTTTTGATGCCATTGTCGATAATTACTATCTGGATAAAGCGGATAATTTATGGATACTAACTTCCAAAGGGCTTTACTTTTTTAAGGATGCTGATTTGGCAAGTACTCCAATCAGATATTTTACAAATTATCGGTTTGTAAGTATGACCCAGGATTTTGAGGGTAACTACTGGTTGGGAACACATTCTAATGGTGTTTTTTTTGTGTCCTCTTTTGATGTTAAGGTGCTCTATCCTTTTGAAAAATCGAAGAAGAATTCTTCTTTTTTTAGTGTTAAAAAATTAAAAGAACATATTTTCTTTGGAGCTACTGAAAAAATAATATCGATTAATAAATCAGGAAAATATGATGAATACTATTTAGGACGCAATACGGATGCACAGATTAGATATTTGAATGATTGGGATGCTAATACTTTATTTGTCAATCCTAAATGGGTGTCAGAAAATGGAAACAAGCTTTCTTTTCAACAATCCAAAAGTATATTTCTTACTAATTTATTGTTTAAAAGAAAAAACGATCATGTATTAAGCGGTATTGGTAATGTTAATGTTTTAGATTCAACAGGGTTTATACATTTTTTCAAGGTTTCAAAAAAACTGTTTAGTATAATCGAGGATCAGGATCTGAATATCTGGTTGGGAACTTTAGATGGTGCGTATAAAATAATAGGTACCAATTATGATTCTATTGTTCCGGTATTGACAGCGGATAATAAATCTCTTGGTCGAGTCAATAATATTACTTTAGATAAACAAGGTAATGTATGGCTGGCATCCTTAGGAAATGGCTTGTTCTGTTATACAAAAAATAAGCTCTACGAAGTCAGTAAACAGTTATCTTTAAATAGTACCTTGATCAATGATGTGGAGATTTCTTCGGATTCTATTATTTGGGTTGCGACGAATAAAGGCGTAAATAGTTTTGCTTACCATTTTGAAAATGGACAGATTATAACAAAAGATTTGCTTAGCCTTACGACCAGTGATGGTTTGAGTTCCAATTATGTTAATGCATTGGAATATTGGGATGGTCAAATGTGGCTAGCTACTAATGATGGAATTACTTATTTTAATCCGGATAATTTACAATCGGATTTTCAACCTATTCAAGCAAACATACAACAGGTAATTATAAATGATTCAATTCGGAGCTTAGAAAGTATTAATGATTTAAAACATGATGAAAATGATCTGCTCATTGATTTTACAGGGATTAGTTTCCGGAAAACCTCAGATCAGCCATTTTACAAATATCGATTAATTAGAAATGAAGAAACCCCGACATGGAGTTTTACCAATAATAAAAATGTTCCTTTTAAAGGTTTGCTACCAGGAAGTTATACCTTCGAAGTAAAAGCTAGGAATAAAACAGGGGAATGGAGTACAGAGCCTGGTCAATTGCAATTTAAAATTAAGCCGCACTTTACCCAGACACTTTGGTTTAAGTTGTTGTTGATTCTTTTAGGATTATTGGCCATTGGGTTATTTGTTTATACCATAGTAAAAAGAAATAAAAAAAGAGCAGAAGAGTTAAGCCAACTCCAAAAAGCGAATCTAAAAACCAGAGAAGCGGAACTAGCAGTATTACGTAATCAAATGAATCCCCATTTCGTTTTTAACTCTTTGAATTCTGTCCAATATTTTATCTATGAAAATGATGTAGAAAAAGCGAGTTATTATTTATCAAAATTTTCTGGATTGATGCGGGATAGCCTTCAGTATTCACGGCATGATTTAATTTCACTAGAAGAAGAATTGAAGTTTTTGCGAAATTATTTAGATTTGGAATTGATGCGTTTCCCCGATCGTTTTGAATATAAAATAAAAGTTAACGAAGAATTTCCTGTAGATCGATACATGATTCCTTCCTTGCTACTTCAGCCTATATTAGAAAATGCTGTAAAACACGGATTTAAAAATATAAATTATAAAGGCTTACTCCATATAGAGGTAATTCAAAAAAATGAAGAATTAATAGAGGTGAACATTAAAGACAATGGTCCGGGGTTAAACTTTCAAACAAAATTAAATAATCAACGTACAGCACATAAATCCCTAGGATTAGAAATTGTTCAGAATCGTATTGATTTATTAAATCAATCAAAAAATGATCAAGTGGCCAAGGTTCATTTTGAAAACATAAATAATAAAGCAGAGAAAATATCAGGTTTATTGGTACGTTTTATCTTACCCGTCATTATGAAAGTATGATAAAGGCAGTAATTATAGAAGACGAAATTTATAGCAGAAAGCTTCTTCAAAAGATGTTGGAGGAACATTGCTCTGGTGTTGCTGTTTTAGGAACTGCTCAAGATGTTACAGCTGGAATTAAATTGATTAAGCAAACCAATCCAGAGGTGATTTTTTTAGATGTTGAAATGCCCGGAGGTACAGGTTTTGATATTTTAAATGCTTTCGAAAATCCCACTTTTAAAATAGTTTTTGTTACAGGCTATGATCATTATGCGATTAAAGCGATTAAATATTCGGCGATTGATTATCTGCTCAAACCAATAAACTTGCTTGAACTAAAAAAGACGATCCAAAAGCTAAAAAAGAATCCAGTAAATCAACAAGAAAATATTCGTTTCTTAAACGAAACAATCCAAAGAAAAGCCGATGTTGTTGAACGAATAATTTTGTCGGATCACAAAAAGCATATTATTGTTCAGATAGAGGATATTCTTTTTATTGAAGCAGAAGGAACCTACGTAACTTTTCATTTGAAAGGCGCGAAAAAATTTACAGCGATCAATCCATTAAGCTACTATGAAGATGTACTTACAGAAACCAAGTTTTTTAGAGTTCATAAGTCCTTTCTGATTAATAGTGATAAGGTTTTGAAACTAGAAACAGGCAGAGGTGGAGTTGTTCATTTGGACGAAGGGATTCAATTGCCCGTTGCAGTCCGACGTAAATCCGCTTTCGTTAAGTTTCTTGGGGAAATAAGTTAGCCTGATTATTTTGAATATGTTTTCGATCTGAAGAAAAACATAATCGGAATCAATAATAAACCTAATAACCACCAATAATTAAACGAAAGCCCTGATTGCTGTATAGGGCTCGTAGATCCGGACTGTACAAAAGCTGCCCAATAATAAGGATGGCTGGTTACTTTATCAGCCGTAGACAAGTGCTTAAGTTTTGCATTTTTTAAAGCTTCATCTTTTGGCAAGCCTTCAATTAAACCCTCATAAAACTGAACCATAATATTGGAAGTGGTGCAGTCATCGACCGACCAAAGACTCATCAATGTACTCGGACAACCCGCAAGAATAAAACTTCTTGATAAACTCATGACGCCTTCTCCTTTAATTAGTTTTCCAGACCCGGTATTGCAAGCACTCAAAACAGCTAATTCAGCATTAAGCTTCAAGTTGTTTAAATCAATTCCTGTTATATAATGATCTGTGAAATAGATTTTATTGAGATCAGCATTTTCTTCATCAATACAAGCATGTGTGGCCAAATGTAAGATCTGACAATCTTTAGACATGCTATTAAAGGATTCAATGTTTGCTTGGCTACCAGTCAAGGTATTTCCATCTAATAAATCATTAATAGAAGTAACTTCTTTTTCATTGCACTGCAGACTATAAATATTATCCTCTGAGCATGTTCTGCTAGCCGTTGATTTTTTTTGACCAAAAGAAGGAGCGAAGCCTAAGAAAGGATTTAGATTGTCTTTTGGAATCCAGTCAGAATGTTCAGCTAATAAGCTGGCAGAATAATTATAACTCAAGGCATATTTTTCAAAGAGATAGCTGCAGGAGTTTGTGGAATAATCAAAACTTCCCTCCTTTGCAGGGCTTGTCAATAAAAGTTCAAAAGGTAGATAAGCAAGAATATCGTCTGGTACAATTATTAAAGATTCGATGCTATTCGGTAGATTGCTTAAAGCTGGAGCTAAAAGTTGTTGGTAGATCTGATGAGAGCGATTTACAAATTGACTTCGATTTTCACCAAACTGCGGCATATCCGAAAATGGAGAAGCACTAACGATAGAGCGAATCTTAGTTATGTTATCTGCAAAAGTTTCTTTTTTGTTTATTTCAAAAATACTTAAATCTTTTTTTGTTAAGCAAAAAAGATAAATATTATCCTCTCCTACAAAGTATTCTAAAAGCGCATTTTGATTAGTCAAAACAGCTGATCTGATCTTTTTTATTTTGTTGTTTTTTGGAGCATATTTTAAAGCGAAATATTTTGGATAACTTTTTTCAAAACGGTCTATTAAAATGTTGTATTCATTAGTTAAATCAAAGAGGATAGCCTTCCATTTTTTTACTAATTCTTGATTAGTGTATTCTGTTCTTCGCTTTGCTTGATTTATTTGTTTTTTATAAAAATCAATTTCCCTTCGAAGATTTTGCTCTTTGTGTAAATCCTCACTAGGAAGCCCTCCAGCTATTTTTGCATAATTTTCTTTTAAAGACTCTTCTAGTAATCTCCCTTTGTTCAGCTCTGCAAAATTCCAGGCAGCCTCCAGGTATTCTTTTTTTTGAGTTTTTTGATATAAAAGGAAAGCGGTCTTGATGCCTCCTTCATAAATGCTTAATGATTTTTCAGCTAATACATTTTTAGAGCCAGAAGTTTGAAAACTATTTCTTAGTTCTTGGATTATCTCACTGGCAAATTGAAAGTTTGAAAAAGCTGCAGTAAGGTCAGCCGGATTGTTTTGTAAATTATATCGTTTTAAAAATGCTTCGCTTTTCCCGCTGATGATGTCCAGGCCTTCATATTTAGACAAAAACTGATCTAACCGTGGATTAGAAAAGATATCCACGTTTTCAAAATCAATAGACAAATTGATTAATGCCTTTTGGTAATACGCTATTGATTTTTCAATGTTGTCGTTAAGCAAGTAGGTGGATGCAATGTTTTTTAAAACACGTGCCTTTAGACTGTTTTTTTCATTTTCCTCAAAAAGCTGAAATAAATAATCTTTAGATTTTAAATGATTATCAATAGCTTCTTTGTATTTGCCTTGCTTAGCATACCAGTCTCCCAATATTTCAAAGCTTTGTATTTTTCTTGGAGCTAATGGATCATTTTGAAGAGAGAATGCCTTATTGATAAATTCCAGCGCTTTGGGAAAATCTTTTTGATTAATAAAAATTTCAGATAAGCTTTGGTAACAATAAATTAGATCATGGCTGTTGTGTTTATGGATAGCACTTGCTTTTTTAATAATGTCAAGTGCTTCGAGGTAGGTGTTAAGCGCTCGCTTTATTTCGTTTTTATCTCGATATAAATGTCCAAGTGCAATGTGACTTGAAGCAACAGGACTATTGTAAGGGCCAAGGGAGTCCATTCTAAGTTGCAATGCTTTTTGTTCGTACAATATGCCTTGGTCGTAATCTCCAATGTTTCGATAGGCAATACTAATATTTTGAAAACTGGTAGCCTTTGAAAGCTTGTCAGGATTTGATAACTCATCTATTTCTATCGATTTTTTTGAATACTCCAATGCCCGTTCGAAATGGCCTTTATTTCCCAGAATTGCTCCCAGGTTATTTAATACGGAAGAATAGATTTCATCATTAGGTTCTAGATATTTTATTGCCTCTTTTTCGGCAACTATCATTTCTTTCTCGGCAGCTGTATAGTCTCCTTTTGAATAATAATAAAAAGCTTTACCATTAAGACTATTAATATAGTTTCTCCAATTCTTGTACTCTTTAGCGATAGTTGCAGCTTTTTCGAAATGGAAAAAAGCACTATCTAGTTTTGAGCTTCCCAATAAATTTTCGCCTTTTGTAAAATGGTAATAATCTAAAGAGTCCTTGATTGTGCTTTGTCCAAAGATAGTAGTGAAACTAAAAAGAAGAATAATAACTAGAATCTGAAATCTTCCAAATAACATGGTTAATGCAGTTAGTAGAAAAATGAAAAGGAATTAGTATTTAAACTAATTCCTTTTAAAAGTATATTAATTATTTAAATTTTGATAATACGCCTTGTATACTGTTTTTCGTTAATTTTTATATTTAGAAAATAAATACCGTTTGTCCAATCATTGGTGTCTAATCTCTTTTGAAATAAATAACCATCCGTCGTTTCATTTAACTGATGAATTTTTTTACCAGTATAATCAAGAACATCAATCTGAATATCTGCATTTTCTTCTGACCCAATTTGGATTAAAAAATCAGAACGACTCGGGTTAGGAGAAATTGTTATCTCTTCCGTTAAGAAAGTTTCAGACGAGGTCTGTTCTTCATTTCTTAATTCAGTTATAAGCCAGTAAGGTTCTGTGAAGTCTGGTCTACAGACTGGTTGACAACTAAGGCAAGTCATTTGAAAAACAGTACAAGAAAAAACATCACCTGGAGTACCATAATCATGAACTGGATATAAACTACCATCTGTGGTCGTAAGGGAAAAGAAATTATTATCACCTTGTCCAGTTGTTTCATCCTCAGTAGAATTACTATTTGAACTTTCGTAATAAATTGTTGTAGTATAGGTATAAAGATGCTCTCCGCTTGTATGAGTGCCATCATGTACAAAATGTGGAATTTCAATACTTCCTGATGCGGCTCCCAAAGAATAGGTCAAATACATAGTAGGGTAATCTTCAGGTAAGTAATAATGATTAACGTTATTATTACTTACATTCCCGTCACCGCCATCAGGAGTATCTCCTCCATCATTAGATTCACCATATTGATCTTCTTGAGGTCCAAATTCTTCAAGATTAGCAACGGTTATTGTGATAACAAGATTATCATTATCTGTACCTCCAAGGGTTTGAGTACCAGCAATTCTTATTCCTCCAGTGTATAGATCTCCTGGATTATTTATAGTCGATGAATTTGCAGAGATTGGGATAATGCATAGCAAGAATAAGTAAGTTAAGATTGACTTCATTTCCATAACGTTTGATTTTAAAATTAAAAATAATAATTTTACTGGACTTAGAATTTTGCAATTTGTCAAAATGTCTAAGAAAGCCCTTCCAGCCACGCTGGAAGGTACTTTGAATCGTAGAATAAAACTGGCTTTTTAACGAACAGTTAAAACCTATCCATTCTATTGTCTTAAGTATATGTGTGTTTATAGATTCTAAGCTTTATCTTGCTTTTGGGACATGCTTTATATAAGTCTATGTATCATTCATAGAAAAATGTAACCGGTTTAAGGAAAAAAAATTAAACGTATACATGCGGAATAAACTGAAGGGACTTCCAAGATATAAAAAAAGGCCTTAAAATGCCAATTAGAGAGAATTTGAAAAAAAATAACTTTTTAAGTTACATATATCTTTGATATGTACATAATAATAATGAAGGCTACATGATAAAACATTCAGATGCTGAAATCATCGAACAGTTGAAATCAACTAACGAAAGAGTGGTGGATGGAGCATTGTCCTATCTTTATAAAGTTTCCAAAACTACGGTTAGTGGATTCATTTTAAAAAATAAGGGTAGTGAACAGGATGTAGATGATATTTTTCATGATGGATTAATTGCTTTTTACAATTTAGTCCAACAGGATAAAATAAACAATGATACTAACGTAGAGGCCTACTTATACACGATTTGTAGGAATATGTGGACTAAAAAACTTAAGAAAAAACCTTATAAAGTTGATCTTGAAGAAACTTATGATATAATCGATACAGAGGATCTTCAAATTACAACGATACTCGATGGAGAGCAAAAAATATTGATTGAACAAATTTTAAAGAACCTTGGAGAGGAATGCGAAAAGATATTATTGCTCTTTTATTTTGAACAATTGAGAACAAAAGAAATTGTAAAGCACTTGCACTATGCAAACGATCAAGTGCTAAGAAATAAAAAATCAAAATGTATGAGCAAATTAAGAGAGATGGTTTTATCCTCCGATTTTTATAAAAAACAATTGAAATGAAAATTTTAGCTAATGGAAAATAATGCTCAAAATAGCAGGCTTGATGATTTTATTTTAAAACGATTAAATGCACAAGATCGATCCGCTTTTATAGATGACTTAAAAGAGGATGCTAAGCTGCAAGAAGAACTGAAGATTCGAGAAGTAATGGTCAATCAGGTAAAAACGATTGGTAACCTGAAACTCAAAGATAGAATATTAGCTATCCAGTCTGATATAGAAAATAAAGAAGAGAAAAAAGGAATCGTCAGATTTATCAAGCCAATAATCGCCGCTGCAGCTATCTTGCTATTACTAGTGATTGGCTATCAGTGGATGAATGTGACGGGTGCCATGAGCAATCAAGATTTATTTGCTCAAAATTATCAAGCCTATGAATTGCCATTTGGAGATAGAGGCAATGGACTTGATAATGCTATCCATGAAGCAGGTGCTATGTATCAACAACAAAAATATGCAGATGCTATTCCGATGTTTGAACAACTGGCGAAAGAAGGAAAAGAAGATGATCGAACAAGTTTAGCTTTAGGAATTAGCTATATAGAATTAAAAGAATACGAAAAAGCCATTTTAATATTAAAGCAAGCCTCCGCTCAAAGTGGATTCCTTTATTTAGATCAAGCACAATGGTATATGGGCTTAGCTCATTTGCAGTTGGGACAAATCGAGGAAAGCAAAACTTTACTCCATGCTGTGAAAGATAATCCTGATGCACGATTTAAGAATGAAGCAAAAGAATTATTAAGTAACTTAGAATAAAGTCTTTGATAAAAAATTGAAAAATCCGTTGGTCTAAACCATCGGATTTTTTTTATTTTAAAATATTCTTAATCCACGGTTACATTTATTTTTCTTTCTGACATATATAAGTGAAGACAGAAAATTAACGTTATGAAAACGCTTTTTCCTTTCT
>CAYXQH010000094.1:10302-13448 GCA_964467425.1 uncultured Saprospiraceae bacterium | reverse complement strand
CCAAACATTATACATTAGAAGCAAAACCGGGAAAACAAGAAGCTGTTTTAAAAGACCAAATAAATTTGAAAGATAGGGTAGTGACCGCTGCTGCGATTAGTCCAGACGGAAAAACAATTGCTTTGCTTTCTTATATTTATAAAAAACGAAAACCTATCCCCAAATCTAAAGCATCCATTTTTTACTTTAAAGATTTTGAAGGAACTGATTTTTTTAAAGGAAAAATGAGTAGAAAAAAAGTGCCATCTTT
This sequence comes from uncultured Saprospiraceae bacterium, assembly GCA_964467425.1. Classification (GTDB taxonomy): domain Bacteria; phylum Bacteroidota; class Bacteroidia; order Chitinophagales; family Saprospiraceae; genus JAHDHW01. The sequence goes on along the minus strand of CAYXQH010000094.1, from coordinate 13,198 downwards.
TATTGTAGCTACGCAATATGAAGCTTTAGATTTTTTAGATAATAGAACCATTATTGTCGCCTCAGAAAAAACGAAATTTATTCGCCAGAAAGCGAGGCGGTTGAAGGTGAAGTAAGGAATATCATAACCATATAATCCACATAACTTATATTACCACATATTCTGCAGTGCAGATATTTTCCAAAAAAAAATAATTTTCGAGGGGACGTTAACAACTGTTAAAACGTTACTACAAAAACAGCCTTCCTTGGTTGAGTTGGAACTATTGAATCAGAGGTTCTTAATTCAAGGTTTTTTAAGATTTGTACAGCTCTTGCTAAAGTGTTGTATTAATGAATGTATGAAATTTAAAACGAAGTTATGAAAAATCAACATGTCCTTTGGGCCATATTGGCTGTCCTTTTATTTTCTTTTTGTAAAAATGATGATGATTTTTCTCCTCAAGATCCTAACATGGATGTTAATACGGGAGAATTAATTACGACAACTATTACAGGTTTAGTATTTGACGAAAATAATCTAGCAGTAGTAGATGCAGAAGTAATACTTGGTAACAACAGTACTACAACAGATGCGAATGGTGTTTTTATTTTTAGAGACGTTCAAACAAGATCCCGTGATACTTACCTGACTGTAGAAAAAGATGGATTCTTCCATAGTTCTAAAAGAATTTATCCTGGAGGCAGTTCTTCAATGAAACTTAGATTTCAACTATTATCAAACAATATAATTGGAAGTATTTCAGCTGCTACAGGTGGAGAAGTAAGCTTGACTAATGGTGCTAAAATAATCTTACCTGCCAATGGGATTGAAACTATGGACGGTGCTTCCTTTACTGGAAATGTAAATATTAGCATGCATCATATTGGACCCAATGCTGAAGATTTATCCGAAAAAATGCCGGGTGATTTGACTGGACTGGATCAAAATGGAGAGTTACAAGCTCTAGGATCATTTGGTATGATAGGGGTTGAACTAAGTGACGATAGTGGAGCTCCGTTACAGGTTGCTGGTGGTAGTGAGGCTACCTTGCGATTTCCAGTACCTTCGGAACTAACAAGTAATGCACCATCTTCCATTCCTTTATGGCATTTTGATGAAGAACTTGGTCGTTGGATAGAGGAGGGAAGTGCAAGCCTGGAAGGGAATGAATATGTAGGAAATGTAAGTCATTTTTCTTTTTGGAATTGCGATATTCCGCATCCTTATGTTTATATGAATGGGACCTTTGTAGATGCATCGGGCGCTCCGGTACCGAATATTTACATTAGAGCTGTTATCAATTCAAGTGGCTTATCTGCTTCAGGTTACACTGATTCTGAAGGGGTGTTTGAAGGAATAGTACCTCAAGATGAAGCCTTAACCTTGGAATTCTATTGGATGACCTTAAGCTGCCAGTCAAGTACACCAATTTTTACGCATGAAGTAGGACCTTTTTCAGAAGATACAAATGTTGGAACAATTGCTTTTTCTGATAATTCAATTGTGAATATAAATGGAACATTATCAAACTGTACTGGTTCCCCGATTCAAAATGGATATGTGAAAGTAATTATTAATGATGGGATTGATTTTGTTATAGCAGAAGATGGAAATATTAATGGAATGATTACAGTTTGTCCATTTGATGAGATGACAGCATTAGCTTACGACCTTGATGGATTTAAAGTTAGCGATCCACAGACGTTTAGCTACAGCCAAAATATTGATATAGGGACTATTGCTATTTGCGAGGATGATTTGACAGAATATTTAAGTTACACGTTAGCTGGAGAGTCCTTTTTGCATATTGATCCTTTGGTAAATCATAATCAAACGCAGACCATGGTGGCTGGTACAGATGAAGGTGTAGCTCAGATAGGATTATTGTTTGATGGACAAAACAATGGTGTTTTTCCAATTATGTTGGGTTCTTATGCAAATAGTGAAAGCATTAAAATTAATAGCTCATCATCGATAACAATCTATAATTATGGCGCTCCCGGGGAGTTTATTATCGGATCCTTTAGCGGGACAGTCAATGTAAATGGCGAAACGGAAGTCATTGAAGGAGAATTTAAAATATTGAATACGGTCTCTTCTTCTGCTTTATGTACGATTGAAGAAACTTCTTTTGTCGGAACCTATTTGCTGGAATCCGTTCAGGGTAATGAAAATTGCTTTGGAACAGTTTATCAAGACAATGTAAATGTGACGTTAAGCTATGTATCTGAAAATGTTAGGAGTGCCACTTTTAGTTATTTAGTTGACATTACTGATGATGGCTTTGATGTGGAGGTAGATTTCTATTTTACTTGTGGAGAAATTTTTATTCCGCTTATCAATACTGGCGTTGGTTGCTCTTCTTCTATTTTACAGCTTGGAAGTACTCCACTGGAAACCTATGATCCTAATGATGATTCCGTTTTTCAATTTAATATAACAGATTTTGCAAATCAAGATTGCAGCTGTCCATCAGTAAATGATAATATATATAAGTTGACTAAGCAATAATTAAGTATAGAACAGTTTGGTGAATAGAAAATAACATTAAGTATTAAGCTATGGAAACAGGCTCTGTGGTGTTCTCACCATGGGGCCGATTCCAGAAAGAATTTGTAATAGGGTTGGAGGCTCTCTGGCCGTCAGGGACGGGGAGCCTCTTTTTAAATTTTATTATCTTTAAGTATAAAAATAAAGCAACATGAAAAAAGTAATTCTACTCCTGACTCTTCTTCCTTTCTTTTTGCAAGCGCAAATTCCGAATGCTGGTTTTGAAAACTGGTCTGTTCAAAATGGCGAAGAAGTGCCAGATGATTGGACAACTTACGTAAATGATTTGGGGATGATTGGTAAATCTACAGATCGCGTGGAAGGCGATTATTCCCTTTTTATTTCCAGTGGAGATGTATTTGAT
>CAYXQH010000094.1:0-10202 GCA_964467425.1 uncultured Saprospiraceae bacterium | reverse complement strand
GACGCTTTAGCATTAGTGGATACCTTGACAAGTAGCACTTATACGATTTCAAAAGAAAGTAATGCAATCAAACTATTTCCAAATCCTGTTTCAGATCAGTTGACTATTGACCTGAAAATTTCTGATGCGGAAGGCTGGAAAATATTTGATCAAAGTGGAAAATTAGTTAGCGAAGATAAAATGAATTCCCAACGCGAAAATATTTCGTTAGAATATTTGCCTGCAGGTGTTTACATCATCCTGGTGTATTCGGAAGAAGGTAAAATCTATCGGAAGAAATTTGTGAAGCTGTGAATACCTAAAAAAGATTAGGCTTTATCACACTTTAGCAAAGAAAAAGCAAAATACCGCAGCATATTCTCAACTTCTTCAAAGTTTTCATTTTTTACAGTAACCTCTGTAAGACGAGGTAAATGTTGTGCGAAATAAATATGATTATTTGCCATTTCAAATAAACTAGTGGCTAAAGAACTAGGGTAGGGGAAATCGGGATTAAGTTCTCGAATGACCTTAGCTACTTTTTCAGTGAGTTGTTTATAATTATAAAAAAAACCTTCTCTATTTTCTTCATCAACAGCCTTAGTGTGATAAGCTTTGGTGCCTTCTGCTATAATAATCCGATGTAAAATACTTTCATTAACATATTCAATCGCAGGATTATCTCTTGAAGCCGAAACTAATGTAGAAATAATGATTTTCAATCGTCTCTTTGGATCATTAATATTCATCACATTAAAATCAATCAAATAACTGACCCACTCCCAATACCAAGAAACTAAATAGATCAGCAGTAGGTGCTTATTAACGAAATATCGATAAATAGAAGCCTCTGTAGATTCCATTCGAGCTGCCAATTTTTTAAAGTTGAAAGCTTCAAATCCAATCTCATCCATTAGAAGTATACTATGCTTAATGATCTTTTGCCCTAGGGTAGTTTCTTGAGGGTCTCTTATATATAGCCCATCATTTAGAGTGATTTTAATTCCAATGGCCATTTGGTTAATTTTTATTAAAAATAATAAACTTTTTTTAAACAAGTTAGGCTTTTTTGTGTTAAAGTCTCTGTATTACAAATAATAGTATTGCTATTATTCGTAATAGTTACTATGTTTGCACTGTTGAATTACAAGATTCTACCAAATAATACCAAATTTAAGTAATTCAATAATCTACAATTTTTAAAAACATTTAATCTGCTAATGTTGTCAGGCATTAACCTGGCATTTTTATGTAAAAAACTAAAAATTAAAAAAATGAATTTAATGGGGAAAAATGGGCTGTTTGGAAGCCTTAAGAATGATTTACCGGCTTCAGTGATTGTATTTTTAGTAGCACTTCCTTTATGTCTTGGAATTGCTTTGGCGTCTGGAGCTCCTTTATTTTCCGGTATTATTGCTGGAGTCGTTGGAGGAATTATTGTTGGTGCTTTGAGTGGGTCACAATTAGGTGTGAGTGGACCTGCTGCTGGTTTGGCTGTGATAGTTTTATCGGCAATTAATGAATTAGAAGCCTTTGAGATTTTTCTATTAGCCGTGGTTATTGGAGGTGTCTTCCAATTATTATTAGGTTATGCAAAAGCCGGAATTATTGGTTACTACTTTCCATCATCAGTTATTAAAGGCATGCTTTCAGGGATTGGGATTATAATTATTCTCAAGCAAATACCGCATGCTTTTGGCTACGATAAAGATTATGAAGGTAGTTTAACTTTTGCTCAGCCAGATGGACATAATACCTTATCGGAGTTATATTATATGTTTGAAGCAATTAGCCCGGGAGCGGTGATTATTTCAGTGCTATCTTTAGGTATTTTGATTTTGTGGGAACAGCCTTTTATGAAAAAGATAAGATTGTTTCAAATACTCCAAGGACCACTTCTTGTTGTAGGTCTGGGGGTTGCTTTAAACCTTGTTTTTCAAAGCTTTCCGGCATTATCCTTAAGTACTTCGCAAGTTGTTGAGGTACCAGTTCCAGAAACTATTAGCGGCTTTTTTAGCCAATTTACTTTCCCGGATTTTGGACAGATATTGAATCCAGCTGTTTGGATTACGGGAATAACTATTGCTGTTGTTGCGAGTATAGAGACTTTACTTTGTCTGGAAGCTACGGATAAACTTGACCCTCAAAAGAGAACAACCCCAGCTAATCAGGAGTTGAAAGCACAGGGTGTTGGTAATATCATCTCTGGCCTTATTGGTGGATTACCAATTACGCAGGTAATTGTAAGAAGCTCTACTAATATTCAATCAGGTGGAAAAACTAAAATGTCTGCGATCGTTCATGGAATTATTTTATTGTTTTCTGCAATGGCTATTCCAGCGTTTTTGAATTTGATCCCTTTGGCGAGTTTAGCAGCTATTTTATTTTTAGTGGGGTATAAATTAGCTAAACCAGTTTTGTTCAAACAAATGTATGCGCTAGGGCAGAGTCATTTTATTCCTTTTGTTGTAACGATTGCGGGTATTGTTTTTACAGATTTACTAACCGGTATCGCAATAGGTTTAGTGGTTGCAGTATTTTATGTGTTGTATAATAATTATAAAAAACCTTTTCTTTTCGAATATGAAAAACATATAAAGGATGGCGTAATCAGAATTGAATTAGCAGAGGATGTTACGTTTATTAATAAAGCAGGAATACAACGCGCACTAAATCAAATTCCAGATGGTTCGAAAGTTATCCTTGATGCGTCCAAAGCGATTAATATAGATCACGACGTTATTGAAATCATAGAAGAGTTTGAAACGAATGCTCAATTTAGAGATATTGATTTTAGGATTATAGAACGAAGAAAGAAAGGTGTCAATAATCAAATAAAGGAAATCGAACATGCTTTATCCCGAAATTTATTGACAACAAATGGAAAAGTAAATGGGAAAGTGAAAGTGGGGTAACCACCAAATTTAATCCAACCGAAGAACCCCTTCCTTCTCTATTTCAACTCCAAAAACCAAGAAATAAGAAGTATTACTTCGAGAAATAATAGAAGGTTTGGGTTCTGCTTTAAATAATTAAATTATCATAAAAATAACTTAAAATGACCACAGATATTTTAGAAAAGGACAATGCATTCACGCATGATAAAATAACACAATCACAGATAAGCCCCTCAAAAGCCGTGGAATTACTAAAAGAAGGGAATCAACGATTTGTAGATAAAAAATCTGTTGAAAGAGATTATCATGGACAGATCTCAAAAACAACTAGTGGACAGTTTCCTTTTGCTTCGATTGTCAGTTGTATTGATTCGAGAATACCTACCGAGATAGTTTTTGATCAGGGGATAGGTGATATGTTTAATGCTCGGATAGCAGGTAATTTTGTGAACGAAGATATTTTAGGAAGTTTAGAATTCGCATGTAAACTAGCTGGATCAAAAGTAATTGTAGTGATGGGGCATACCTCTTGTGGAGCTGTAAAAGGCGCATGCGATCATGCTGAATTAGGAAATCTAACGCAGATGCTAAATAAAATTAAGCCTGCAGTAGATGCTGTTCAAACAGCTGAAGGTGTAGATCGTAGTTCTTCGAATCTTGATTTTGTAAATGAAGTAGCCGTAAAGAATGTACATTTTACTGTTGAAAATATAAAGACAATGAGTCCGGTTTTAAAGGAGATGAATGACGAGGGAGCTATTACTATCGTTCCTGCAATGTATGATGTGAAAACAGGGAAGGTGGCTTTTCTCTAATCTATTGGAATTATCAATACCTAATATTTATCCCTTGTCTTTCCCCGAAAAGGCAAGGGATTGTTGTTTAGTTTTCCGGACTAGATTCAATCTTGAAAAAATAATTACGACAATTGACGTAGATTACTTGCGTTTCCGTTAAATTTTTTTTACATTTGATTACGACAGTTGACGTAGACTTATTTATTTGAATTAAAACAGGTTTTAATGAAAAAGATAATACCGACAGAATCGGAATTGGAAATTTTGCAAATCCTTTGGGAAACGCAACCTCTTACGGTCCGTGCAGTTCATGAAGTGCTTTTAAAAAAACGAGAAATTGGGTACACCACTACGCTTAAGCAATTTCAAAGGATGACAGAAAAGGGGATGCTCGAAAAATTAGAAGTTGGAAAAGCGCATCAATATAAAACGATTGTCAAACCTAAGTCTATTCAAAAAGGCATGTTCGATAAATTACTCCATTCAGCTTTTAATGGATCGACCTCAGAGCTAATCATGCATGCTCTTGGAAATAGCAAAGCCAGTGAAGAAGAAATAAAAGAACTCGAAGCTTTTCTAAAAAAGAAAAAAAAGAAATAGAACAGGTATTTAAAACCAATAAAACCTTAAGCGAATGCTACATCTCACAGAATATCAATGGCTTAGCTCTGCTCTTGGCTGGACAATATTACACTCTTTGTGGCAAATTACCATTATTGGAAGCATATGGTATTTAGTATGCGCTGTATTCAAAAAAATAAGCTCCTCAGCGAAATATAACCTTTCGATTTTTGCGATGCTCCTCATCACTTTGGCGACCAGCCTGACGTTTGTAGCTGAAATTCAAAGTCGCTTTCCACCAGATAGTCAGAGATCCAGCAATGAAGGTATAGCCTATACTCCAAATGACTTAACAGTAGATGAAATAGTTGCTTTGAAACTGGAGGAAGATTTACTGACGACTATCGAATTAAAAGAAGAATCCTCGTTTGGGGAAATAGCCTTTCAAGAATGGCTAAGCCCTGAGCTATTAAAACTACTAAGCTTTTTTTGGATTTGCGGCGTCGTGCTTTTTGGAATACGATTTTTATTGCAATGGTTTGGTATGCGAAGACTGGCTATTAAAGGAACTCAAGAATTTGGTGAAGCGCAAATAGACGTTTTTTTAAAATTGAAATCACAATTAGGAATCAAGAAAAACATTCGCTTTTTACAATCTAGCTTGATCGCTTCCCCTTTGACCTTTGGTCATTTCAAACCCATTATACTTTTACCGCTGGGAATGATTAACGGATTTCCACCTGAACAAATCGAAGCAATAATCTTACATGAATTAGCACATATTCGTCGGAATGATTTTTTAATTAACACCATACAAACCTGGCTCGAGATATTATTTTTCTATCATCCCGTTGTTTGGATTATTTCAAAAAAGATCCGATCAATCCGAGAAGAATTATGTGATGACGAAGTGATTCGAGTCAATCAAGATACCATGATTTATGCCGAGTCATTATTGAATCTACAAAAATATTTTATCCACAATAAAAATCAATTAGTTATGAATGCTACAGGAAATAAAAATGAATTCACCAATCGTATCCATCGCCTGTTTCAAACAAATCCAGGCATTGTCAAGAAGAAAAGAAATATGAATGCCTATCTTTTTGGTCTCCTGATGCTCATTGTCATGGGGAGTTATGCATTTTCAAGTTTTGATTATCCAACCGTTAGTGTTGCAGTAGATAAAATGAATGTATTTTATATAGGAGTGGATAATCCGGTTACTGTTGCAGTTGCAGGGGTTTCTGCTGAAAAGACGAAAGTAGAAAGTGATGATGTTGTACTTAAAGATCAGGGAAATGGTCATTATATAGTAACGGCTTCAAAACCAGGAGTAGCAATAATAAAAGTTACGGCTGATGGCCATGCACCAAAAGAACTGAAATTTAGAGTCAAACGTATTCCTGATCCAATGGCCGGAATAGGGAAGTCAAGAGGAGGAAAAATTCCAGCTGAAACATTTAAGACCTATAAAGGTATCGATGTGGAGCTTAGAAACTTTCTTTTTGATGCCAGTTGTTCCGTCTCTGAATTTACGATGACTTATGTAGCAAAGAAAAGTGATCCTGTAGAAGTAATTAACAGGGGGGAGCTTTTTAATGATCAAGCATTAAAGTTATTAGATCAAGCAAAATCAGGAGACATTTATTATTTTGATAAAGTGGCTGTCCAATGCCCTGGAGATGAACAACCTCGTCCCGTTAATTCTATGGTGTTTAGAATGGAATAAGTGATCTTCGGTGTTCGGTGTTCGGTATTAGTAATTCGGTTCATCCGAACACCTAATACCGAACATCGGCTTTAATAAGTTTTTTGAACATTCAAATCAATAATATAGGGTAATATTTGTCTGAGAATTCGGGATGATTCCTATTAATTTATAATGAGGTAAACTGAAAAGGACTATTTTTTATTTTTTAAAAGCTCAAAAACCTTTAGCCCATTTTCGTAAAAATATTCAATATCCTCTGCTGGGACTCGCTTTCCATGTTTATAAAAAATCAACATGTAATTGAGTCCTTCCAGAGCCCATTTTTTTTCAATAGTAAAATAATGAAGAAAGTTATCTGATAATGCCTCTCGGATCATGCCTTCTTCAGGGCCTTGTACTAGATATTGTTTTGAAAAAACAGGAAAGGCTTCGAAATTAATATCCTGCATGCCGAAGAATTCACCAATTTGATGAAAAAAATGTTCAGGCTTCATAAATAGCTCAGGAAGATTTAGTTCCTTAGAATGAACATAGAAAACAGTTTGAGAAATCTTTCGAGTGGTATTACCGGCGCCAATGATATAATGATAATCAAAGACCCGAAAATCCGCTTTTTCTAAATCACGTTTAACGGAAATAATATTTCGAATTGTTTTTCCATAGCCTCTTTTAAAGAGCTTGAAATCTCGCATCATTCCGATATGCCCATACTCATCTTTGATTTGAAATTCCATCCCAAGATTTTGAGCAGCTTCCTGCATCTGTCGCCTCCGTTTTTGAAAGAAAGTTCTAAACATAGAATCAAGATAGAAATTTTTGCTCGAATTATTATCGTTAAGAATAATTTAGTTTGTTTGCAATACCTATTGATTTCGTTTATTTTCACGATATAATTTTGGACGAAATGAATAGCAAATTAAAAGAGGTAGCACAATTGTTTTTCAAATTAGGGATCATCGCATTCGGAGGACCAGCAGCTCATATTGCAATGATGGAAGAGGAGGTAGTTACCAAAAGGAAATGGATGAGTAGGCAGCACTTTTTGGATACGATGGGAGCAACTAATTTGATTCCTGGGCCAAACTCTACGGAGATGACTATGCATTGTGGTTACCATCGAGCAGGTGTGGCTGGACTGTTTGTTGCTGGTATTTGTTTTATTTTTCCGGCAGTTGTGCTGACAGGGATACTGGCTTACTTCTATGTGGAATATGGAAGTATTCCGGCAGTAGAAGCTTTCTTGGTTGGGATTAAGCCTGCTGTATTAGCCATCATTCTAGGTGCGATTTATAAGCTTGGAAAAAAGGCTTTAAAAAACTGGCAACTGGGTATAATTGGTGCTATCGTTATTGTTGCCAATTTTATGGGACTTTCGGAAGTGCTTTCCATCTTAGGAGGTGGTCTACTTGGAATTATCTGGTTTAGTTTAATTCAAAGAAATACGCTTCCTTCTGTTTTTCCGATTTTCTTTCTTTGGTTTTTTAAATTGGCAGCAGAAGGGGATTCCTGGAAATTATTTTTAGTTTTTCTAAAAGTTGGCACGGTGCTTTTTGGAAGCGGATATGTACTTGTCGCTTATCTGGATGGAGAATTGGTAGAAACGCTAGGTTGGTTGAGTCGGAGTGAATTATTGGATGCCATAGCAATAGGACAATTTACGCCAGGTCCCGTTTTATCCACAGCGACTTTTATTGGCTATCAAATCAATGGAGTAGGTGGAGCTATCGCTGCGACACTTGGAATCTTTGCGCCTTCTTTTTTATTTGTATGGTTATTAAATCCGTTAATTCCAAAATTGCGATCATCAAAGATCGCTTCTTCATTTTTAGATGCAGTAAATATCAGTGCGGTTGCCATTATGGTGGTTGTGACTTTTCAGTTAGGGGAGTCAGTGCTTACCGATTGGAAAGCCTGGTTAATTGCTATCTTAAGCTGTATTGTTTATTTTAATTTTAAAAAGGTAAGCGTGCTTTGGATTGTCCTGGGAGGGGCGCTCTTAGGCTATGGGTTGAGTTTTATAAGTTAGCAAGTTAGCAAATGAACAAAAGCCTTTATTCACTTGCTAACTTTTTAACTTGTTCCTTTTTCTTATTCTTCTGGATTAAGTGCCAAATCGTCTAAAACCTTTACCATTCTATTAGAGAAGATTATAAGGTTTCTATATTCACCTAGATGATTTAAAAATAAGCCACTATTTCGAGTTCCAATTTCATGATTTTTAATTCGCTTAATTTGATTTTTGCGAACATTTCGAATTGTTTTTATAGCAGGACCTAAATCGTCTTTTAAACGATCAACCTCCGATTTATCAACATTTCTAAAAACATTTATGGTTGCAACAAATCGATCTTTTAATTCTTGCTGAACATGTTTCAATTCTTCAATCTGAACAGGTAGTAAAGGCTTGTGATTGTTGTCGACATGTCCAAGACTTGGCTTTAAAATGTTTTGAACACCATGAGCCATTTCGTTTAGATAATCAACGGTAAGGATATATAAATGTCCTGCTTCCAAATCGTCTTCTTCTATTCTGTCAAGTGCTCTGTTTGCGGTGAATTTAAGCTTATCTGATTTCTTTTTTATTGTTTTGAATTCCTTATAAGTTTTATTAAGTTTTGATAAATCCTCATTTTCTAACCCGTCTAGGGTTTCATCAAGTGTTTTTGAAAAACTTCCTAACATGGTCGCAACATGTTTAGAGTTGAGATCCATCACTTTAGCTTTATTCAATGCACCTTCTTCAATCGTTTTTTCAAAAGCTTCTTTTTCTTCCTGTATTTTACCGTGATAACGATGCGTTCTATAAATAATAATTGCTGCAAAGATTAATACTGCAACAATCGCAATCGTTCCTCCGAAGTAGAAAATATTAGCGAGGATAAATGCAACGGTGAAAGCAGAAAATGCGGTAAAGAACCAACCACCAATAACTGATATTACTCCAGATACTCGATACGCGGCACTTTCCCGACCCCATGCTCCATCAGCTAAAGAAGTTCCCATGAACACCATAAAGGTTACATAAGTTGTTGAAAGAGGAAGCTTTAAATTCGTTCCAATGGTAATCAAGATACTAGCAACAACCAAAGTTACAGCGGCGCGAAGCATATCGAATGAAGGCGCATCAGCTCCGAGGTTTGCCTGCTTAGCAATAAAAGGCTTTTCATCAAATGCCTTTTCAACACTATTTTTAATTCCTGTAGGTAAACTTTTGTTTACAAAAGAAGATAATTTACCGAAGTTACGAACAAGGCTTCTTGAAACTGCAAAAGATGCAAATCGTTCTGAACCTTCATATTGTCTTCCTAAATCAAGAGATGTTTTAACAACTGATCTTGCTTTTTTGGATGTCCATAAAGTAATGGTCATAATGATACCCGCTATCAAAAGTAATATGGTAGGCGTAGGTACTTTTCCTTGAAGTCCACCCATTGAAAACCCACTTGGATCTACTGCGCCTCCTGCCATAAATAATTCGTAGGAATTATAACCAGCTAAAGGAACACCGATAAAATTGACCAAATCATTACCAGCAAAAGCCATTGCTAATGAGAAGGTACCGATCATGACAATGAATTTCAAAATATTAACTTTGGTAAACATCGTCAGCAATTGCAAAATAACAGCCCAACAGACAAAGCTTATCATGATGATCATAAATCCGTTATTCTTAATACTTTCTTTTAGCTCACTGTCCATAAAGGAAGCTCCTTTAGAACCTTTGATTAAAAGAAAGTAGGTAATCGCTGCAATAGCCAGACCACCCCAAATTGCCCCAAAGTATTTTAGTTTCTTTTCGTATTCAAAAGAGAAAAGTAATCGAGTAAGATATTGAATGATTAGCCCCGCGGAGAATGCGACGACGACCGACAAGAGTATTCCGGATATAATAAGTAAGGCTTTATCTGAATTAATATATTCAGACATTTCAAGCGCATTTTCATCAGTATAAATTTTAATTACCGAAAGAGCTACTGCTGCACCTAATAATTCAAATACAATCGATACTGTAGTAGAGGTAGGAAGTCCAAATGTGTTAAACGCATCTAACAATAAGACATCGGTGACCATTACTGCCAGAAAAAGGAGCATGATTTCAGAAAAATAAAAATGCTCTGGATGGAATATTCCCTTACGGGCAACCTCCATCATTCCACTCGAAAAGGTACAGCCAACAATTATACCCAGCGCCGCTACAATCAATATCGTTTTGAATGTTGCGGCTTTTGCACCAACAGCAGAATTTAAAAAATT
>CAYXQH010000093.1:0-13471 GCA_964467425.1 uncultured Saprospiraceae bacterium | reverse complement strand
CTGACTGTAGTGAGTGAAGCCTCTTTACAGTCCTTGCAAAAAGATCTGGGCAGACATTCATTGGAAAGTATGCGCTTGCGGTTTCGAACCAATGTAGAGTTGACAAATACAGATGCCTATTGGGAAGAACAACTCTATCAAAAACCAGGTATTGGAATGCGTTTCAGAATGGGCGAAGTTGACATGATTGGTATCAGCCCAAGGGCACGTTGTAATGTACCACCTCAAGATCCAGCTTCAGGAGAAATGGATCACTACTTTGTCAAGGAGATGATTGAAAGCCGGAATAATCATTCGGCAACTGCCGATAGGTTATTGCAGTATGGAAGAGCAAGTTATTTTCTGACAATAAATGTTTTTATTCCTGAATCAGAATCGGGTAAAAAATTGAACCTAGGTAATGAAATTGAAATTTTAGGTCCTGTAGAATTGAATATTTAAAGAACATACTTTACTTAAATTTGCACTAAGGACTTACATAACTACTATAATATCGACTAAACTTTTCGAGGTCATCTACATTAATCCAATCGACTCCACTATCTAATAATTCTTTCCAAACAGCTTCGTGATCAGGCGTTGCCCAAAATCGAATTTTTTGACCGGAGCGATGCGCTTTTCGTACTAATTTCCTTAATCGCCGTTTTTCACGATTCGGCATTTTACCCTCTCCTCTCCATTCAAAATGTTTTCGATAATCTGTACTCACTCTTGGAAACATGTTTCCCGAATAAGAAATTTGATGACGTGCAATAATCGCATCAATTTTAAAATACTTCTTTTTTTGTTTAACTGTTTTTTCAATATCCGGCATTCCTGAAAGTAAAATTTTTACCGGTCCCCAATGCACTCCCGATGCATCCTGATATTCAATGATATCCTCATATTTTTTAAAGGTTTTAAAAAGCAAATTTAACAACCTTATTTTATCCTTTTTTAAATCAACCATCAGTATCAGCTGCGTACTATCATTGGGGTAAACTGTTCCATTATTCTTTTGTATTATTGCTCTCAAAGGCTCCAAATAAAGCGCTTCAATCGTCTTCTTTTTCCACAATTTCTTTGGCAGATGAGAAACCTTCACTTTCCCTCTCCATCGACATACATCGACTTCAATAGAGGTGAAACCCAAATTTAAAGCCGTAAATAAAGGTTGATCCTGAAGGTAGTCATTATGAGAATGTGCAACTTTAATCAATTGTGCGTCTGAGGTCACACAATATAAGAATAGCAATAAAGTACAAAGAAAGGTTTTAAGCATACCATTAGAGGTCTAAAATATATTTTTTGAATAAGGGCGTGCTAAATAAGAATAACGTAAAGATCATGCCGTTTTTTATTAGCTTCGTGCTTTTAATTTCATTAAAAATTGGTCAACGTCTTTATTATTACATTAGTACTTAATTAATAACATGTTAGAAATTATTTTTCAGGATGAGCATCTTGTTGCGATCAATAAACCAAATGGTCTTTTAGTCCATCGCACACCTATTGCTTATTATGAAAAGGTTTTTGTTTTACAGCTATTACGCGACCAATTAGGAAAAAGAATATACCCCATTCATCGACTTGATCGGAAAACTTCGGGCGTATTATTATTTGCTTTTAACTCTGAAACGGCGAACAGCATACAAGAGCAATTTAAAAAGCAGGTTGTTTCAAAAAAATATATTGCCATTACAAGAGGTTACTTCCCTGATGAGATTGAAGTGGATTATGACTTGACGAATGATAAAAACAAAACACAACGTGCGATTACTTTTTTTAAAACACTAAAACGAACAGAGATCGATCTTCCATTTGGGAAACATGCTACTTCCAGATATTCTCTTGTCCATGCGTTTCCTAAAACCGGACGCCAGCATCAAATTCGAAAACATTGCAATCACGTTCGTCACCCCATTATCGCTGATCGTCCGCATGGTTGTAATAAACAGAATAAACTTTTCAAAGAAAAATGGAATATGACAACGATGTTGTTACATGCTGAAGAGCTGATTTTACAGCATCCCGTCAGTGGGCAAGAAGTTATTTTGAATGCTGGATTAAATTCGGAATTTTTAAGAATGCAGAAAGTGTTAAACTTATAAACTTTTTGAGGCTTTATTAGTCCTGTACTATTTTTGGATAATCCATTACTTCTAATAATCGCCGGAGACTTTCCTGATTTTTAGGCAGGTAAAAAGAATTAAGGATATTTTCTTTTTCACGTTGAGTCAGGTGAAAAGTAAGTGAAGCTCTTTCATTGTTTTTCCCCGGATGGTAGATGAAACGAATGATTTCAAAATTTTCTTTTCCAAGTACATCATAAATAAAACCAAGGCTGTTATCGTGTTCAAAATCCTGAAGGTTCATGATCTGTCCTGCGATCCCCAAGGGGTTAAACATAGTTTCAAGAATTCCTCCCTCATCAGTAGGTTCTATTTCTTCAATTTTATCCAGGCTACTTATTTGGACCATTACAACACCAGAAGTGTTTTCTTTAATCCAATCTTTAAATACATGTACAAATCTAGTAGCCGAAGTAATCCCATAATTATCTCTAAATCCAGCATCCATTACTTCAAGCCCCGGCTCACTTGGGAGATAGACATTCGGCAAAATATACGGATAGGTGGCATTCATCCGAAGTGCTGTTGAAAACAACATATTGTCTGCACCTTGCTCGGCGAAAACTTTTCCAAAATCAACTGCATCAATTTCTAGGACCTCTCGTTTCTCAACTCCGATCGGTGCTATGGTCATAAAAGAAACTCCATGAGGCGAAATAATCATTCGACGACCATCATTCACAATCGACGGTGTAATATAAAGCATCGGGATAGCCACTTCCTGTTCTATACTTTTATACTCTCCTATTCTTTTGGTAAACGCATTTTCTGTGTTTTCATTTAATTGCTTTTCAAAAATATATCCTCTGTCTTTTTTATAGACTTGCCCTCCGGTCTCAAAGGTAGTCCAGGGTAAAAACAAATCATTGGACACGATTGTAAAGGTCAATGAGTTTAAAAGATCTTTTGAAATATTATCAACATATTGCCTATCATAGACGTTGAGATTTTCGCCCTGCGCTTTTCTTAAATAAATTTCTCTTAGGTAAGAAGCACCAATCATCCCTCCTGAAGCTCCGGTGATGAGAGCAGTATGATTCATCAAATGTCCTTGGGTTAAACTATCTGTCCGTTGAATCACCTGCATTGCCCATACTGCTGCTTTCAGGCCTCCTCCACTCACACAATAAATCACCATTTTAGGTTTCTCTCCAGATGTTTTTTGTGCTTTCCTTTTCCAGTTTTCTAAAATTTCTAACGTTGCTAATTTATCTTTTTCCACTATGGACGCACTACTTATACTATCCAGTTTACTATAGGTATACTCTGACATCTCTTTAGAATAATCTAAACCATATGCTTTGTTTTTATGACTGAAAGCATCAAAACTCGTCAGCCAATTTATCCCAAAAAGCAAGAGAATAACTACCGGATATTTCCATTTATCAAACCAATAAGTAATCGCACCGATGATAGCAACTAAAACACTGGCCAGAATAAAAATATTAGCCGCTGCCGGAATTCGGAAATAAGGTTTATCGATCATATAACCTAAAGCAATCAAAAGGACTAATCCAAATAATTGGACAATCATTGCGTTCAAGTGATTTTGACGAAAGACTCGTCTTAAGGTTTTCACATCATAATGACTGACGCTTCGGACTAATCGGGGCTTCAAGGCTATCGTAAGATAAGTATCTACTCGCCACATTTTCTCTTCTGATCTCATAGCATCGTAATCAATCGTTCGACGACGACCAGGTGCAATGTTTTTCAAAAGATTGGGCGGTTCGTTTTTCCTTCTTTTTAAAAAATTTAAAATATCCTTATTGGTGTATTGAAAATAAAGTGCAGATAATAAAATCAAAACTGTTGTTCCTGTTGCGAAACCCAAAAAGTGGTAGAATATTTTTCCAGCTTTCCAAAACTCACTATAGGATTGAAAATGAACCATGGAGTAAATGTAGATACTCAGAAAGGCCAGAGGAACAATTAAATTATTAAGGCAAAATTTTGTGAACGGTTTACCTAAAGAAGCTAAGAAAGGAAAAAGATGGGCATCTAATAAATAGGAGGTCAGGTTCCAGGTAATAAAAAAACCTCCAAATGCTAAACCAAGAAAGAAAAAACTTATAAAGTCTACTTCGCCCATATATTCAGGCGTCAGAAATAAATATTTTACACCAAACACCTGTCCTAAATTTCCAGTAACAAGCGCTGTCAATAAAATCCATATAAAGATCAATAGTAAGTTATTCCTACAGTGAAGGCCCAACAACTGGACTGGGAAAGAAAAGAAAATATCATTGATCCGTTTCTTCATCAATTTCTGGTAGCTTAATTACTCTTATGGTTTCGATTTTTGTATCACTTACTAGTTCGAGGATAAACCTAAATCCGCCTAATTCTATCTCTGCACCTTGCGCTGGGATCGTTTCTGTTGTCATAACGAGATAGCCGGAAAGTGTAGAATATTCTCCTTCTGGAAAATTTAATCCATCATACTTATCATTTAGATAATCTACCTCAAGACGTCCTGAAAATATATACTCCTCCTCGCTTATTTGTGTTTCAACATATTCTTCCTGATCATGCTCATCTTCTATCTCACCAAAAATTTCTTCCAGAATATCTTCCATAGTAATAATACCTGCAATCCCTCCAAATTCATCTACCACACAAGCAATATTTAATTGCTCTTTTATAAACTTGTACATCAAATCCCGAACGCGCATTGCCTCGGGAATGTATGGAATTTTTAGTACAATTTCTTTGATCGTTTTTGGTTTTTTCAATAGTTGCTGGTGATGAACATAGCCAATGACATTATCAATTTCATCTTTGGTAACAATAATTCGAGATAGATGGCTTTCAACAATAATTTGCTTGAGATCATCCACGCTAGCATTGATATCTACATTTTCGATCTCGGTTCTAGGCACCATACAATCTCTTACTTTTACAGACTTCAAATTTAATGCCTTTCCAAAAAGAGAGGTATCAATTTCTTCCTCTGAATCTATGATCTGTTTATCTTTTATAAAATTTTCCAGATCGAGTGTGGTGATTACACTTTCTACCTTATCTACTTTTGTTCTCAAGAACACTCTTAATATTATATTGGAGAGTTTGGTCATGACCCATGCGGGCGCAAAAAGTATTATCCGAAGAAATTCTAATGGATAAGCAAACCAATATAAAACCTCATTTGAAAAAAGACGGAATAATGTTTTTGGTAAAAACTCACCAAACAAAAGAATGATTACAGTGATCAGTAAGGTATTAATTAGCAAGAGTAAAATACCATCTGCTTCAAAACCAAAATATGCAGAGAAGAAAATCTCCAATGGTTTGGTCATAAGCATAGTAAAGACAACCAAAGCAATATTATTTCCGACTAGCATAGTACTGAGAAAACTCGCTGGTTTATCATAAAACCGAGCCAGGACTTTTCCTTGTCGCGAGCCTTTACTTCGTTTTAATTCTACTCCAAGTTTACTTGCGGAAATAAAAGCGATCTCCGTTCCTGAGAACAGTGCCGAAAGCAGTAAGAAAAGTAAAATTAATGCTATTTCCATTCAATGATTTGATAATCACGTCAAAATAAAGGAATTGATTTACTTTATCAAGAAAGCGTAGAAATAATGCTTATTGATTGTCGTCATTTATAGGGTCCAAAATTTCTGCTTCTACAGCATTCAATGTCCATTCTGTAAAATCCTGATTCGCTTCAAATCCATAACTATAAATGATTTCATCTGGCTTTTGAATAGTAACAAACTTATTCGAATGCAATAGTTCATTTCGTTCCTCCCAAATTAATTCTTCCGTCTCTAAACGTTCACCATCATAACTTGCCCATATTACACTATCTCGAACATGAACCTCGCTCGTTTTATCGTATCGAACCGCATATTTCGCTGTTAAGATAGACTGTTCTCGATGGTTTGGACTATAAAAGGTTACTTTTATACCATCTAAAAACTCTTGCCTTGGATTTTCTTTATCTAAATGTCGCAACATCCTTGGACTGGAAATCGACACCCGAACAATTGCGGAATCACTATAAATCATATTCACATCAATCGCTTCTTCATAGGTCAATTGCTCCTCTTTTATATCATGATCTACTTCCTTGAGGTCACTGCCACAAGCAGCGAATAAGAAAAGACTCATTGATATAAAAATAATTCGGTGCATTAAATCAAAACGTTACTTCACAATAGTGATATCTCCTTCATAAAGAATAATCTCATCGTCGATAAATTCAATCAAAGCATAAAAAGCAAACACATCTATGTTCATATCTTTGCCTTTAAAGGTACCATCCCAGCCTCTTGATTCATCCCCTAGCGCAATATCCCGACCTTCAAAAACTAAAGCTCCCCAACGGTTAAAAACACGAAGTTCTTTAATCTGACGCGCACTCCTTCCTCCGTAAAGGATAAAAGTGTCATTAGCGCCATCTCCATTTGGTGAAAATGCATTAGGAATATAAATTGGTCTGTTTTTTACCACATGAATCGTTACATCATCTTCTGCAGTACATCCGTCTAAGTCCGTTACAGTCACTGTATAAGTCGTTGTATTTCCTGGTAATGCATTAGGGTCTGAACAATTAATACAACTTAAGCCTGTAGAATCCGGACCCCATAAATAATCTACTGAAATCCCCGAAGGCGAATGAATAGCATCTAGATCTGTATCATAGCCTAATTCCACAGTAACATCTTCACCAGCATCGACAAAGATTGGTGGTGGGTCTACCAAGGTCACATCAATCATATCTATGCAGCCTTTGATATCTCTGACAAAAATGGTGTACTCTCCGGCAGGTAGCATATTGAAGGTAGAAATACTTATAAAGTTTTCCCCATCGAGACTATATTCATATAATGGTGTTCCCCCACTTCCCGAAACTGTAATTGATCCGGATTCTTCTCCATTACAATTTGGATCAATGGCTTCATCTAAACTGATTGCCAAATCAGAATTTACGTCGCAACATTCTTCAACTTCTAGTTCTATCACTTCTGTAATGATACACCCCGCACTGGATTCTACTGTCAATGCAATAAATTTTGTTCCGACAGAATTATAAAACACATCATGCGGTCCTTCTGAGTTGGCAGTTTGTGGAACAGCTCCTGCTCCGAAATTCCAACTCCAGGCAATAATGTCTCCGGCATTATCAATAGAAGCATCAATAATATTTACATCATCTTCGCAGGCAACTCCAAGTTCCGGATTAATCACAAAATCAGCTAAGGGTCCCAGGAAGGTTCCACTTCCACCCCATTCGATGGAAAATCCACTTCCCGTATTACTAAAGTTATTTACAATCAAGGCATAACTTACCCCTGCTTGCATGTTTACGGCAGATACAAAATTATTATCATTGGAAGCACAACCAGGCTGTTCTTCTGTGTCACTATCTCCAGTACTCAATCCTGTTGCTCCTGTACAAGCTACCCAATTCGAAAGTGGTTGTCCAACATTTTCACCAGAAGCCATACACCGGATCAATACCTTACCATTACAGTTATCAATTCCATTAGGCAATTCATAAAGTGCAAAATCCAAGTCATCTGTAGATTGGTTCGGGGTCAACGTAAATGTCAAAGACCCTGGTTGATCACAGGTCCAATTATACCATACAGAACTAATCTCTTCCTGAATACAAGAATTCGGGTCAACTTCATTTGTATTATTCCCTGCTCCCTGCACACTCTGAACCGTAAAGGAAGATTTATCACACAACACTACACCATCATTACAATCGCTGGTTGGTTCTGGGATTTGATTGAAATTATTAATACACAATTGAAAGGTACCTTCATTCGCATTTCTGGCATCCACTCGAATATAATAAGTTTGTCCAAGTGTTAAAGGACCACCAAACGTTTCTACTGTATTATTTCCTACTGCATCCGAAATACACTCTTCTTCAACAAGCCCTGCTCCACAAACGCCACTATACAATGTCAATTGGGGATTTTGCAAAGTCCCTCCATTTCCTGCAGTATTTCCATTGACAGATATATTGACAGTATTGGCTGACGCTACAAAAGCAAACCAGACATCATTAACTTCGGTTGCTGGAAAACAAGAAGGCTGAGTTTCTGGAGAGGCTGTCGCATCGACAGTTGTAAATTGTCCAGACGTAGAACACCAATTATCCAAATCTGTTAATATAATAGCATTATTACATTCATCATTAATTGGCTGAGCATGTAGGAATATAGTCCCTGCAAATAAAAAGAAGATTGGAACAAGAATTTTTTTGATCAAATTATTCATTTGATTAGTTTTAGTATTTAAACGAATCATAGCTATATATTGTGTCATTTTCGTAAAGAAAAAAGACATTTACCTTAAATAACAGTTTCAATACTGTAGCTATTGTTCGGAGTATGCGTAATTTTCAATAAAAAGGCTCTGTAATACAAAAGTAGTAAAACATTAGACGTATACTCTACCAAAAATGCTACTTTTACGTGATAGATTTAGCTAAATTTTCAAAGGCTGTACTTTAAAATCCATATGCGAAGACATTTACCTAATATTATTACACTGGTCAACTTGTTTTGTGGCTGTTGCGCCTTAGTTAGCTTATTGAATGAGCAATTTATTCCTACCTTCTTTTTTCTACTTATTGCAGGAATTGCGGATTATGGAGATGGTATGCTTGCTCGTATCTTAAAGGTAAATTCTCACCTTGGAAAAGAATTAGATTCTTTAGCCGATATGGTGTCTTTCGGTGTAGTCCCTGGCGCTATTTTATATACCTTATTGGTCAAGGCTATTGGCGGTCAAACAGATGGCGGAATTATATGGTCTGCTGTTCCGGGTTTTGCATTTACTCTTTTTGCTTGTTTACGTTTAGCAAAGTTTAATCTCGACACCAGACAATCCGAAAACTTTATCGGCTTAAGTACTCCAGCAGGAACTATATTCGTAGTCGGTTTGATGCTCATTTATGAGATGAATACTCGTGGCCTACAAGGCTTCGTTTTACAGCCATGGTTTCTGTACACCGTTACAGGCTTGCTCTCCTTTTTATTAATTGCTGAAATCCCAATGTTTAGTTTTAAATTTAAAGGCTTTCAATGGAAAGGAAATGAAAACCGGATTGTCTTTTTAATTCTAGGTGTATTGTTTTTTATATTTTTAAAAGAACTCACCTTAACCTTATTCATCCTGGCTTACGTACTATATTCTGTCACTCAGCACTTCTTAATTAAAAATTGATTTGCTTTACATCGTCCCTACACCTATTGGAAATCTGGAAGACATTACGCTTCGTGCTTTGAATGTCCTTAAAGAAGTTGATCTTATTCTTGCTGAAGATACACGAACCTCAAAACGTCTTTTACAACACTACCAAATTGAAACACCTTTAAAATCTTTCCATGCACATAACGAGCATGCAACGCTGGATCAAATTATTGACCAGTTACAAGGAGGAACAAAAATGGCTTTAGTTTCTGATGCTGGCACTCCTGGAATTTCAGACCCGGGCTTTCTACTCTCCCGCGCCTGCATGGAAAAAGAAATAAAAGTAGAATGTCTTCCCGGAGCTACCGCATTTATTCCCGCATTAGTCGCCAGTGGATTACCCTGTGATAAGTTTTTCTTTGAAGGATTCCTTCCGCATAAAAAAGGCCGTCAAACCAGACTTATTTATCTCTCCGAACTTCCATATACATTTGTACTTTACGAATCACCACATCGCCTGTTAAAGTGCTTAAAACAATTAGGAGAATTTTGTGGAAAAAATCGGCTAGCGTGTGTGGCCAGAGAATTGACCAAGCTTCATGAAGAAGTAAAAACCGGAACGATCGAAGCCTTGCAAAATCATTTTGGCGCAAAAAAAATAAAAGGGGAAATTGTTATTGTAGTCAGTGGAAAAAGAAATGAAAATAAGGCAAAAAAATAAAGGCCTGAAATCAGGGGTGATTCAAGCCTTTATACGATTTTAGAATCTATGCTTTATATTATAGTCGTTGACGTTTTATTTCTTTATTCTTCTACGATAATTCGTTTACTTCCGATCCCTTCTTCCGTTTTTACTTTCAAAATATAAATCCCCTGACTAAGCTTAGAAACATCAATATCTAATTGATGATTGTCCATTTGCTTAAAAATCACCTGTTGTCCTAACAAATCAAAAACCTCTACCGTTTCTGGGTGGAGATTAATATCCGTGATTTCTACTTTAAGTAAATCAGATACAGGATTAGGATATACTTGAATTTGGCTTGCATCAATAAGTTCTTCTACTGCAGTAGTACTGATGCTATTTTGGAAAAATACGCCGGATGGTTCTGCTGAAAGATTAATTGGAATTTCATTCCCATCAATATCAACCGCAGCAACAACATTAATGTCGACTGCAAAAGTTTCTCCTTCGTTTTCAGCACGTCCGTCAATGATGTCTCCATCAATAATAAATTTCACGGTTGCAACACGCCCCTGACCACTAATATTAAAACCACTCCTTCTAGTGATAACCATATCTGTCTGCCCTTCTTGCTGAATATTTCTAGCCAGCGGTAATACTTCGGTCATGTCACCAAAGAAGCTGTTTTCGTTATAATTAAATTCAACAGGCTCCGTTTCTAGAACATAATTTTTTGGATAGGTCAAATATAGAACAACGCCATATACATCATCCATTGGGATACCATTACTTCCAAAGTTTAAGCCTGCATTAATTTCAAGATATTGATTTTCTTCTGTGATAAATACCGTATCTACATCAAAGCTTAAAGATATTGGCACTCCTCCAAGTGCGCTTTGTCCATTTGTCACTCCACCTTCCATCATCGTAAAATTAGTCTGGATTGCAGGAATATCACTGATGTCAATGGTTCCATCTCCATTACAATCAAAATGCTTATAATTGACTCCAGATAAGGTTTCCATATCCCAATCTGTAGCTAGTTGAGCATCCCAAAAATCAGAAGGGTTTTCTCTAGGAGGCCCAGTCATTCCAAAACCTACACCTACGTTTACCATATCTGCCAATGTCGCTTTACTATCACCATCGGTATCGCCAGGCCAAACACAATCTAAAACCTCACATGGATCATCTGGAATAATCACCTCTACTGTTTGAGAAAACTCAACAGCACAATATTGAGCTGCATCCCATACGCTAAGCTTTACCTCATAAGACCCACTGGCTTGATAAAAATGCGTAACGGTTCCTGATGATTGTAAATCAAATGTTCCATCTCCAAAATCCCAGCTATATTCTGTATTCACTCCTGCTGTAATCGAGTTAAAATTTACACCTCCAACCACAGGCAGAGGTCCATCATATGTACCAAATTCAAAATAAGCATTACAAGGTTCGTCCGGATCAACTACATATACATTTTTACAAATGGTCTCTATACAATCTTCTCCTGATTGGAAAGCAACTTCATAATCTACACAAATACTGCATACACCATAAGCAGGAGCTAAAAATTCAAAATCAGCATCTGTACTAAAAACATAATTGGTGCCGTCGATATACCAGGATACGTCTTGAGGAAAGTTTGGTCCGTAATCAATCACTTTGAAGATACTTCCTTGTACAGTCAAATTATCTGATGATAAATCAATATCATAACCACACTGGGCATTTGCATTTTGGGTGAAACAAATGACTAAGAGGAAAAGAAAACCAGATAAGATTTTTTGTGCTAATGATCTCATAAAGGAAGTGTTTTGAACGATAGTTTTAACGGATATTATAAAGTTGCAATAAAAATACGGTAAAAGAAAGTACAGAAAAAAAAAATTGTACATCCTATTTTTTACAATCAAATTACATAAAATATTGATTTTCAATTTTTTAACATGTATTTTAAAAGACCTTTATACTCAAAATGTATAAAAATTTAACATAAACAAGCTTTATATGCTCAGTGATAAGCTCGTAAGTTTACTAAAATCATTCTCTAAAGTGGATTTAAACCGCTTTGAGCGCTTTCTCCAATCTCCTTTTTTTAACGAAAATAAAGAGCAGGTCAAACTATTTAATATTCTCAACAAATACCTTAGGAGCACTGATCTTGATTTGAGTACAATAAAAAAACAAGATGTTTGGAAGAAAGTTTACATAAATAAAAATTATACGGACACGCTATTTCGAAGACTCTGTTCAGACCTGACACAATCTGCATTAAATTATTTGGCATTCAAAGAGTATAAAAATCAGCCACTCCTCGTTGAGACGAATATGCTGATCGCTACCAATCTTCCGAAATTAGACAAACACTATAATGGGATTTTGAGAAAAGTAAAAGTTCGTCAGGAGGAGTTAAAATCCAGAAATGCTAACTTTCATTTAAATAATTTTCAAATTGAACATACCTGCCATAAAAACCAAGAATATCTTGGAAAAAAAAGAAGAGATTTTAAAAATTTTGAGCAATCCGACTATCATTTAGATTGTTTTTATATTATTCAAAAATTAAAAAACTATTGCGACTTATTAGGTTACAGAAATTTTATCCCCATTGATGTAGACATCACACTTTTCCCTTCTTTTTTAGAATATATAAAAACGAGTAAATTCATTGAAGAAGCTACTATTAACGCTTTTTATTTGGTCTCCGAAATGCTTCTTGATCCAGAAGAAGAAAATTTTTATCATCAGCTCAAACAATTACTCTCTAATCGCTTCAATGAATTTTCTTATGATGATTTAAAGCTATTTTATATCCATCTTAGAAATTATTGCATCGACACGAAAATCAATGCAGGTCGATCCGATTATTTTAAAGAGTTGTTAGATTTGTATAAAGATCAGGTAGAATCCGGAATCATTGTCGAAGACGATGTTATTACTGCACAGAATTATAAAAATATTATTACCGTAGCCTTACACAGCAAAGAATTTAATTGGGCTGAAAATTTTATTCAAAACTATACCGATAAACTTCCCCCTGAAAATCAGGACAATGATAGAAATTACAATCTGGCAAAAGTATACTTTCATCAAAATCAATACAATAAAGTAATTGAGCAACTTCAAGAAGTAGAGTATAAAAATGTGATTTATTCACTTGGAGGAAAACTGATGTTATTAAAAACTTATTTTGAGCTGGATGAGTTTTTGGCACTAGACTCTCTGATCGATAGTTTTAGGATCTACCTTCGACGAAATAGCAAGATTCCAAAGGAGGTCAAACAACAATACATGAATGTTATTCGATTTACAAAGCGATTGTCCAGCTCAACTCCTAATGACAAAATCAACCTCCAAAAAATAAAGCAACAGGTCATGAGCTGTAAAGCTTTAGCCTCTAAAAAATGGTTGCTGGAAAAAATTGATGAAAGAGAATAGTAAGTATAAGAACAAACTAAACAAAAAAAGTAATGGCAAAAGAAATCACTTTTGATAACGCTGCAAGGGAAAAACT
>CAYXQH010000092.1:0-13623 GCA_964467425.1 uncultured Saprospiraceae bacterium | reverse complement strand
GGACCAGCGCACCGCTGACAACAATCTAAACAACACAGAAGGAATGGTTATTGGGTCATAGAAATGACGGAAGAAAAAGTTTTTGAAAGCCAGTTCAGTATTTGTTCCGAAAAAGTTCGATGGAAATCACCCCCCTATCCCGGGAATGGTTAGAAAGCATATTTACGTTCGTTGGAGGAAACTGTACATTCGTCTGAATATCCCCCAGAGAGAGAATGCAGGAACGGGATGCACCGAAGTATTCATCGTACGCATTGAGCGTTTGGTAGTGCATGTTAGAATTATTGGCAGTCTCAAATAAAGCCTCAAATTTTCCATCAAATTTTTCAAGTAGAAAATCACCTAACTGATTCAAGGCATTTGCAAAACGTTCCATCAGCTCTTCAATAGATGCGTTTTGTAGCGATTGTTTAAAAATTTTGCCGCAATCTTCAACAGAAAGCTTGGATAGCTCCGTAGCAGTTATTACACCCTTATTGATATAGTGCTCGTTCAATGCGCCAGCTATAGAAAAATAAGCAGAAGACTCTGAAGGATTATCCAGGAGCGGAAAATAACCTGAGCCAAAATTGATGGTTTCTAAAGTTAGAAAAAATGCCAGGGTATCTTTTCCTTTATTTAAATAATGAGCACTAGGATCGAGAGGAGGATTATTTATTTTATCAATAGCTAAGGTTTCGGCATACTGATCTAATCGATCCAGGTTGATTTGGACGTGTTGAGCAAGTTCGGCAACCTGCGCAGCAGCTTCGCGAATTTGATTGAAAATATTCGAAGAGTCAAAATGTATTTCCACCTACTAATTTGTTAACTTATTCACTTGGAAAAAAGCTCTTTCAGCTCGTCGAAAACTTCTTTATGCTACGGATTCAACGATCTTGCTTATTTACCTGACTACCTGACTACCTGACTACCTGACTACCTGACTACCTGACTACCTGACTACCTTTTTTATTCCTGTAACCATTCCTTCTTAGCCTCCAAAAAACGATCGTCTTTAATGGCTTGTCGAATGGTTTGTAATAAGCGCATCATAAAACGCATATTATGAATCACTAAAAGCCGCATGCCTTGCATCTCCTTTGCTTTGATCAAATAGTGAATATAAGCTCTCGAATATTTTTGACAAGTCGAACAATCGCATTCCTCTTCTAAGGGACTTGGGTCTTCTTTAAAACGACTATTATGCAAGTTCAAGCGAAAGTTATTTGCTGTTCTGTTTAAAGCCCAGGCATGGCGAGCAATACGGGTAGGGGAGACACAATCAAAGGTATCAATACCTCGCATCACGTTTTCCCAAATGTCATCAATTCCTCCAATACCAAGTAGGTGAATGGGACGATCCTTGACTAAGCCTTCCATGGCATAATCAACAACGTCATACATCTGTGCTTTTTCCGAACCTAAAGATCCCCCAATAGCATGACCAAAGAATGGTCTTGAAGAAATGAACTCCGAAGAGCGAAGACGAAGGTCTGGATACACTCCACCTTGAACAATTCCATATAAAGATTGCTTGCCAGTATGGGTACGCTTAAATTCTTCCAGACTTCGATCACCCCATCGATGGCTCATTTCCATTGACTTTTCAGTATATTTTTTATCGACATGGAAAGGCGTACATTCATCCAAAACAAGAATGATATCTGCTCCAAGTTTTCGTTGAATTTCAATAGAAGATTCTGGTGTTAGAACTTTTTTGCTACCATCAATATAAGATTTAAAAGTAGCACCTGCTTCCGTTATTTTTTTAAGGGTGTTGGCATATTTTGTTTTGTTCCTGCCTTTAATTTCTTCTGCGACAGATCCATGTCCAAGACTGAAAATTTGAAAGCCTCCACTATCGGTCAACATCGGACCATCCCAACCCATAAATTTATGAAGACCTCCCATTTTTTCAATGAGGTCTGGTCCCGGACGTAAAAAAAGATGATAGGTATTAGAAAGGATAATATCCGTTTCGACTTCTTTTAAATCTTCTGGCCCTGCGCCTTTGATAGCCGCTTTCGTTGCGCAAAATATAAAATTAGGGGTTTCAAAACTCCCATGCGGAGTAGTAACCGAGCCTAACCGAGCTTTGGATGCTGAATCTTGTTTTAGTATCTCAAATTTGAAGCCTGGATATTCAACCATGAAAATAGTTTTCTATTGCATTGTTTAAAAAGACCTTCAATATCTGTTTTGAAGGGAATTCCCGCAAAGGTAAGGATTATTTTGAACTGGCTAAATTGGGTTTAAGTATTTCCATTGAACATCCTGTATTCAATTTTGCAATAATCATTTTAGAATGATATAGTAAGCTAAATTGCTTCCTCCTTTCCTACATAACGCCATTTTTTAGCGATATAAATGATCGGAGTATCCAGGACTGCTATTAATAGACGCAGCCAATAAGTTCCTAAGATATAGGTAAGTAACACCGTCATAAACGGCAGTGGATTTGAACTGAGGACAATCCAGGCTAAAATGGAAAAAATCGTATTATCAATCAAGGCAGAAACCATCGTTGAAACATTGTTCCTTAACCATAAATAGCGACTCTTTGTTTTTTTCTTGAGCCATCCATAAAACCAGACATCATAAAGCTGGCTAGCCAGATAAGCCAGCATACCTGCTAAAAATAAAGAAAACTGAAGGGTGAATAGCGCAGAAATATGCCCATGAAAAGGAAGCGCCCATTCCATATTTTCTCCAGCTTGTTCGGGAGTGAGCGGAGAAAAACCAAGGGTGAAGAGCATAATGACGGAGAAAAATAAATGGGCGAATAAACCCATGAAAACACCTCGACGAGCTGCCTTTACACCATATTGTTCCCCAAGAATATCTGTAGCAAGATAGGTCGAGGAAAAAAGAATCGTCCCTAAAGCTACTGGTTCTGGATACAAATTAAATTGTACTGCTTTTAAGACTTGGATATTTGCTGCGATGATGGATATTGCTATGTAAGCATAAAGTCCTCCCGATCCAAAATACCTGTTAAAGCATAGAATAGCAAAAAAACAAATACAG
The DNA here is from genome assembly GCA_964467425.1 of uncultured Saprospiraceae bacterium. Taxonomy (GTDB): domain Bacteria; phylum Bacteroidota; class Bacteroidia; order Chitinophagales; family Saprospiraceae; genus JAHDHW01. The sequence continues at coordinate 10,614 of CAYXQH010000092.1, read as the reverse complement.
AGCATTATTAGCCAAAGGACTTCCGGAGGCCAGGTATTTAGTTTTGTAATTAGTGTTTCTGCTAATTGATCCATTTAATATTTGATAATTTGTGGCGTAAAGTTACTCTTTCCGTCTAATTAACGGACTATAGATTTTTGTTTTTTTTATTATTGTAAAACTGGATAACTTTATGCTATTCTATTATTGTCAAAATGCAATAAATACAGAATATCTAGGTTATTAAAAAAAAGAAAATATTGAAATTTCTACTATTCACATTTAGTCTTTTCCTGATTATAGGAAATCCACTTTCTGCACAAACCGATGCAGAAGATTTAAAAAAATATTGGGATTATCGAGACCGCTTTTTAGGAAACGATGGATCGGGTGGATTTATTGAAATTGGACCAGATCAGGGGAAGAGTATTCCTGCCTCAGGGAGAAACCTTGAATGTGATTGTAAGAGAGATTGGCATTTAGTTCATTCTAAAGCACCTACACATGAAGGGAGTGGCGTTATGAAATGGGGAGATGCAACCGTGCATCTTGGGTACTATCTTGCTATGTTGTCATTGGAGTATCAAAACCTGAAGCTTGCCAAAGCAAATACAGAGGAAGTACGAAGAGAATTATTTTATGCTTTAAAGGCTTACGAGCGTCTGGATAAATTAGCAGAGGTGACCCTTGGAATGGAGCCCGATTTAAATGGTTTTTTCTTGCGGGATGACATTCCGATTGATTTTTATAAAGATAGTAAACAGCCTAGTGGAAGACGGTTTTCAATTAATGCTACAAGCGGTTACGACTGTGTTGGATCTGATTATAGTAAAGGTACTCGAGCTGTTGATGGTGGAAGCTATATTAGTCAGGATCAGGTGACATCCTTATTGTTTGGTTTTGCTTTTGTGAAGAAATTTGCAGACGATGCTGTTTATGAAAAAGACTCTTCTGAAAACTTTGGAGTACTAGCTTCAAAATATACCCATTTGATCGTTTCCTATATGAAGGAGCATAAATGGAAAATCAAAAGTCCGGATGGACAGAAAATTTCCAATCGCTGGGGAGGTGATGCCAGAGCATTCAATAGCCTATTTGCAAAAGCTGCAGAGAAAATTACAGTAGGTAGCTATGAATACAATTACAATAAAAAGACCTTCCTTGGAAAAATGTTGAAAGGTTCATATGGTTGGGCCTTTGGTTTGCATAATCGACGAAATTATTCGATGATTTTTAGACTTATGATGATTTCAGACCAATGGTCTTCAGAGCGAATGGCAAAGCGAGCGATAAAATCAGATAAGATATTTTATGCATTAGCAGATGCGGTGTTGAATGATCGGAAATTAGATGATTCTATCTTGAAAGCAGATTTTGAAAAAATAATTAAATCGGCTCCACTAGACGGACCATGCTGTAATACAAAAGATTGCGATGCACCTGATGGCTGGCGATCTGGTCATTTATGGTTTCATACGAATCATAAGAATGGAAATCCTCATGGCTTGAGTTTTGAATATCCGGGGATAGATTTTATGCTGATTTACAATTTATACCATTATTATTATAAAGAAGATTTACCTTCTTATAAGGAAATAGCAAAGTCACCAAAAAAGAAATTGAAACCTTTGGCAGAACCCCAGGAGAAGGCAATTGAAAAGCTAAAGAAGAATTAAGAGAAGCCATTGCTTAGCACAATTCATTCAAAGAAAAAATTTCATCTAAAACGACTCTTCCCCTTTCATTTTTCCGAACCGTTGCACACTCGATTTTAGGATCATGTTCGAAAAATAAAACATGCTTCTCGTTAGCTGCCAATTCCAGAATCTCTGTTTTTTCTTTCATAGTCGTAAGTGGTCTTAAGTCATAACTCATGACGTAAGGTACACCAACATGGTAAGAAGAAGGAATGACATCTGCACAGTAAACTAAAGTAAAATCTTTTGTATAAATATAGAGAGCCATCATTGCTTCTGTATGACCAAAAACGAATTTCACATCTATATTTTCAAAAACATTTTTACCATCAGATTCGTCAACCATTTTCAAAACACCTGCTTCTTTTAAAGGAAGGATGTTTTCTTTTAAAAAGGATGCACGTTCTCGAGCATTAGGATTTAATGCCCATTCAAGGTGGGTCTTATTCGTCCAATAAGTTGCATTTGGAAAAGTGGGCGTCAAGGTGCCATCACTATTTTTAGTAACAGCTCCGCCACAATGGTCAAAATGCAGGTGCGTCAAAAAAACATCAGTGATGTCTTCAGCCGCAAACCCTTTGTCTGCAATAGAATTCAGTAGACTGTCTGTTCCATGTGGTTCAAAATGCGAGCGAAATTTTTCATCTTGCTTATCACCGATTCCACAATCCACCAAAATTTTTTGATCACCATTTTCAATCAAAAGGCATCGCATTGCCCAGGTACACATGTTATTTTCGTCGGGTGGATTTAATTTTTGCCACATCCTTTTTGGGACAACACCAAACATAGCGCCGCCATCTAATTTGAATAGACCGGTGTTGATTACGTGTAGCTTCATGAAAATCCAATTTTATGTTTTGATAGACCGTGCTTCTGTTTTAACGCTACCATTCTTATCGCAGTAGTAGCTGCTTCCACTCCTTTATTACCATGTTTTCCTCCGGCACGATCCAAAGCCTGTTGTTGATCATTTGGCGTAAGCAATCCAAAGATAAAAGGTTTTCCACTGGCAATACTCATGGTCGCAAGAGCTGTTGCAACTGCCTGATTGATGTATTCATTATGAGAGGTTTCGCCTTTAATAACGCAGCCCAAACAGATGACAGCATCTACCTTTTCAGCGGAGGCAATTATTTTTGCTCCAATAGGTAATTCGAAAGCACCAGGAACTTGTTCGATGAAAATACTATCTTCTGTTGCGCCATGTTTTATTAAGGTATCATAGCATGCTTCATAAAGCGCATGAGTTACTTCTTTATTCCATTCAGAAACGACAATTCCAAAGCACATATCTTTTGCCGATGGCATGGAAGATTCATCATACTGAGAAAGATTTTTTAATGCACTAGCCATAGAGATTTAAATTTAGGAGCTGAACAATAATATTCATTCAAATAAAATAAACGATTGAATACTAATTTAAGGTTCTGAAAATAGAGTTATGTAGGTCATATCGTTATGTGATTTTATATAACCTAGATAACCTTATAACTATATTTCCAACGTGAATGATTCAAAGATCAAATTTTAAAATAATTCTTTTTGAAACAAAAAAAAGGTAGAACCATTTCAAAGCTGATCCTACCTTTTTTATATAAAACAATGAAATTGCTTACATCTTGCTCGCAACTCTGGTAATATATTTTTGAATACTCTGACTTTCCGCACTTGACGGATATTCAGATTTTATTTTTTCGAAAGCATTTTTTGCTTCCTGTAGGTTTCCTTGCTTCTCATAAAGCAATCCTAGCTTTTTGAGATTGTAAGTGACTAAGGTCTCGTTTTCACCAGCACCGGTAGCTTTTTTATAATAATTAATTGCTTCATCAAAATCTTTAAGTTCACTATATGCATCACCAATAGCACTATATTTTTGGATTGGCAAAAGATCATCAGAAGGACTGAAATCTTTTAAGTAATCTATTGCTACATCGTAATTTCCTAAATGTAGGTAGGAGATTCCAGCATAAAATAAACAAGTATTTGCTGACTTTGTTCCACTATAATCATCAATGATATCAAGAAAACCAGGATTTCCACCACCTGGATTTTCTAATGCTAATGCAAAAGAATCTCTCGAAAACTGATCTTGAGCAAAACGCATCGCTTCTCTGGCATTTTGTTCTTTAGGTCCTTTTACAAATTGTTGGTAAGCAAAATACCCCCCAACGATGACTAAAAATGCAATTAATCCACCTATGATTAAAGAAGAATTATTATTTACGTAGTCCTGAGCTTGTTCTTTAGCTTCAACCAGATCTACTAATGTCTCTTCCTGTTTCTTTTTATTTCGTCTTCTTGCCATTATAAAGTTTATGATTTTGGGATTGTTGACCCATGTGTTAAATAAAAACCAGTTTTAAAAATTCACGCAAAAATAAGCAAAGTTTTAATTTGATGCTGTTTTTAAACAAAAAAAATAGGAGTACCCTAAAAAGCACTCCTATCATTCAGTGTAATTTTCTCGAATTTAATGTTTGTTTAGTACAGAATAATTCAATTATATAACTAGCTCGAGGCTAAATATATCCAATTTTACTTTTTTTAAGCATTTAGGTCAAGAACGGATAATCCTCTTGTGTATAATTATCATCGTATAATTCGCTTGCATCTGGTAAAGGAGATTCTTCAGCAAATTTGACAGCTTCTTCAATTTCGACCTTAATTGCAGCTTTGATCGCGTCAATTTCTTTTTGTGTAGCTATTTTATTATCTAAAATAGTCGACTCCGTGATTTTTATAGGATCTTGGTCCTTATACTCTTGGAGTTCTTTTTTAGTACGATATTTTGCAGGATCAGAAACAGAATGTCCTTTATATCGGTAGGTCTTAATTTCTAAGAAATAAGGCCCTTTTCCAGCGCGAATATGCTCTGCAGCACGAGCTAAGGCATCATGTACCTCTTCTGGGCGCATTCCGTCTACAGGCTCACTAGGCATATCAAAAGCACTTCCAACTTTATAAATGTCCTGCACATTACTTGTTCTTTCGACTGATGTACCCATTGCATAGTGATTATTTTCACAAATGAACAAAACAGGCAATTTCCAGGTCATAGCCATATTAAAGGCTTCGTAAAGTGCTCCTTGACGAGCAGCACCGTCTCCAAACATGGTAACGCAAAGATTATCGGTTCCTTTGTACTTTTCAGCAAAAGCAATACCTGCTCCAATTGGAATTTGAGCCCCTACAATACCATTTCCACCAAAGAATCGGTGTTCGTTACTAAAAAAGTGCATGGATCCGCCTTTTCCTTTAACAACACCAGTTCGCTTTCCAAATAATTCAGCCATACAGGCTTTTGTAGAAATGCCCCTAGAAATAGCAATTCCATGTTGGCGATAAGCGGTAACAATCGCATCTTCTGGTCGAATAGCAGAAATGAGACCTGCTGCAATCGCTTCTTGCCCTATATAGACATGGCAAAAGCCTCTAATTTTTTGTTGACCATAGGCCATAAGTGTGCGCTCCTCAAATCTTCGGATTCTAAGCATCATCTCATACCAATTCAGGTACGTTTCTTTATCGAACTTCGATTTTTTTCCTTTCGCTTTTTTTACAGCTTGCGTCATATTGATAAAATTTACATTTATTCCGTAATCTGGCTATAAAGATACGGTCTGAAAGTATAAAACAAAAATTAATCTAGCATGTTCATAAAAATAAGCTTAGTCCTCCTTAATATTTAGCTTCTTCAGGCTCTTTATCGATTATTCTAAAAAATTATATTGACTCCCTTTATCCTTAGCCTTACTATATTTGGTACTAATTTTAGGATGATTATCTTTGAGCAAAATCTGACGAATTGCATCTTCAAAAAATTAATCTTTCACATTTTAAAAACTACAATCAAGAAGAGTTTCTTTTCTCTTCGAAGCTGAACTGTCTGGTTGGGAAAAATGGGATGGGAAAGACCAATCTTTTGGAAGCGGTCTATTATCTGTGTATGTGTAAATGTAGCTCTAGTATTAACGACCGAAATGTAATGGAAAGAAAAGCAGATTTTTTTCGTTTGGAAGGGCGATTTGAAATTTTGGAAAAGAACCAAAAGGTCGTGGCTAAGGTGATCCCTGGAAAGAGAAAAGATTTTGAATTGAATGATGTTCTTTACTCCAAGCTTTTAGAGCACATTGGTTTGATCCCTGTGGTGATGATTGTTCCGGATGATACAGAATTAGCAAAAGAAGGGAGTGAGATTCGTAGAAAGTTTTTGGACAATACATTGTCTCAATCTGATTCAGGTTATCTGGAATATTTGATGGTTTATAATCGAGTGCTTAAGCAAAGAAATGCTGCATTAAAACAATTTGCCCAGACGAGGACTTATGATCAAACGTTGATTAATACATTTGATGAACAGTTAATAAAACCTGCAAATTATATTTGTGAAAAAAGAGCGGCTTTTATAAAATCTTTCTCTCCTGTTTTTGAAAATTATTATAAATCTATTTCAGGAGAACAGGAAAGCGTACGTTGTACTTATCGATCACAGCTTCAAGATAATGAAGAGGATTTTAGAGCACTGTTAAAATCTAGCAATGAAAAAGATCGCATTTTACAACGAACCACCTGCGGTATCCATAAAGATGATTTGCGCTTTTTTATTGACGATTTTGCTCTGAAAAAGTTTGCATCTCAAGGACAATTAAAATCGTTTGTCTTAGCTATGAAATTAGCACAGTATGATTTTTTAAAACAAATTAAAGAATGTAAGCCACTATTACTCCTGGATGATATTTTTGATAAATTAGATCGGAGTAGGGTAGAGCAGTTAGTTCGTCTTTTAATAGAAGGTGATTTTGGACAGATATTTATTACCGATACCCATGAAAAAAGAATGGAAGAAATAATAAAAAACTTTGGAACTGACTATAAAAAGTTTATAATAGAAGAAGGAAAAATACTCGGTATGTAGTTCTGCTTATTTTTTAATCTCAACAAACCATATAACCACATAATTTATAAATGAAACGGCACAACGACCAGCATCTCAAGGACGTTTTAAAAGAAATGGTGAATAAATACCGTTTAAAGTCCAAATTGAATCAAACAAAGATCAAGTCTTTGTGGAGTGAGTTGATGGGGCCAAGTATTAGTAAATACACTACCGGGATCAAAATCAGAGGAAAAAAACTATACGTTGATATTAATTCTTCTTCTTTAAAGCAAGAGCTTAGTATGGGGAGAGAAAAGATAAAGAAAATTATTAATGAAGAACTAGGCGAAGAGTTTATAGAAGAGGTCGTTATCCGATAATTAAAAACCCGATTGCAGAAGCTGCAATCGGGTTTTTAATTTTATAAACCATTAAAAATGGTTTTCTTAAGCTTTACCGGCTTTAGCTATTTTGGTAGCATTAGACGCAGCTTTAGATCTGAATTTTTTCTTTCTCTTACCTTTTGTCTTAGATGCTTTTTCAATCGCCTTGTAAGAATTCAACATCCCTCCAGAAACAGAAAGTTCAGAAAAGCTCACTTTTTCTTCAGTACCAGGTTTAACAACCTGCTTAGATGATTTGATAGAAGAATCCATGATGATTTCTTTTACTTGCTTAGCAGAAAGCTCAGGATAGTAAGATCGTAATAATGCCGCAACACCTGCAACCATTGGAGAAGCCATAGACGTACCAGGATAGCTGTCATATTCATTGTCCGCAGTTGTTGAATAAATAGCAACACCAGGAGCAAACACATCAACACCTTCTTTTCCATAGTTAGAAAAAGAAGCAGCAGTCTCTTCACCCATGTCATGATTAAGTGCTCCTACTTCGATCCATGTTTTAGATTTTTTAGGTTTGAACCAACCCTTTTTATCATATACATCATTTGGAAAGTTATTCGAAGTGTCATTATTTTTTCCATCGTTTCCTGCAGCATGTACTAAAAGAACATCGTTTTTTTGTGCATACTTAACTGCTCGATCTACCACATCTTTATTCCAGGAATAGCTTTTTCCAAAACTCATATTAATAATAGATGCACCATTGTCAACAGCATATCGAATTGCATTCGCAACATCTTTATCTCTTTCATCACCATTTGGCACACATCGAACACCCATAATTCGAACATTGTCTGCGATACCATCCATTCCAACTCCATTTCCTCTTACTGCTGCTATGATACCAGAAACGTGTGTTCCGTGATCAGCATCAGGACCTTTTATATCAGGGTTTCCATAATATTTTTCATTAGGATTACTGTAATCATCACCAACAATATGTCTAGGATCAAAATCCGGATTATAATAACTATTTACTCTTGGAAGTAATTGAGCATCTCCATCCATGATTTGTTTTTCAAGATCATCTACCGTTCCTCCTCGCGCTAAAATAGACTGCATAACACTTACTGCTTGATTTATTTCTTCATCATCTGTTTTGATGGTTGCTAAATCATCAGCATTAAATTTTTCTTTTCCAAGATGCTTTCGAATAGTTGCATAAACATTTTTTACCATCGGAATACCAGATTGTTGGTATCGGTCTTCCCAGGTTTTCTTTTCCTTCGCTACCTCTTCCTCCATTTCTTGAAACTTTTTATATAATTTTTTGTCTTTCTTAGAAAGAGAAGCGACATCTTTTCCTTTAAACTTTTTTCGATACTTTGCTACCAATCGGGTAATCTCTAAAGCATCTGCACCGACATTTTTACCGTCTTTACCTCCGATAAAATTCCAGCCATGAATATCATCCACATAACCATTTTTATCATCGTCAATTCCATTGCCAGGAATCTCACCTGAATTAATCCACATGATGTCTTTCAAATCTTCATGTTGAGGATCTACACCACCATCAATAACAGCTACAATTACTGTTTCTGATTTTCGATTTTTTAAAAGTTTATCATACGTGTTTTTTGTATCGATACCTGGGTAGTTATCCGTTGATGGATTTAGGTGAAACCAATCTTGTGGCGCTTCTTTGTCACCCTGAGCAATCACTAGATTTGATGAAAACAGGATTGCTACAATTAGAAATAAGTTTAATTTCATTACTTTCTGATTTTAGTATAATTTTTGAAAACTAATTTAATATAAAACGCATTTGAGGTTAAAATGCTCCGCTACTTACAACTTTTAAGTTTAAAAGCGGTCAAAAGTAGAACTTTATAACGGTTTTTTTAGTAAAAATTTGTTAGTTAATAGGCTTATTTAGACAAACTGATGGATTAATGCGGACAAAAGTAATTTTATACGGCATTAATGGACTTTTTAACAATAGAAATGTATCAAATTCATTAATTTTGCGTCTAAATTCCGAAGCCTACCGATATTTTCATGAACGAATAAAAAAAATATGATGTTAAGAAAAATCTGTTTTTTATTAATAGCATTCCTTCCTTTTTGTTTAAATGGCCAGCATACTGAACTTGGACTTACAGCTGGTACAGCTAATTATCAAGGAGATTTAGCTCCTTCTAACCTGAAAACTAGTTTTGGTCAGACACATGCTTCTTTTGGAGCGTTTGGGAAATACAACATGAATAATTTTGTTGCCATTAAATTAGGCGTAACCTATGGAACTATTTCTGGTGATGATGCTGAAACAAACAGAGCTAGAAACTTAAGTTTTAAATCAGATCTGATTGATGTAGGTTTGACAGGAGAATTTAATATCCTAGGTTATCAGCCTTACGCTTTAGAAAGAGTATTTTCACCATACGTGTTTGCAGGTATTGGTTTTGTACATTTTAATCCACGAACCTTACATGAGGGAGAATGGGTAGAATTACAGCCTCTTGGTACAGAAGGTCAGGGACTTCCTGATTTTGATGCAAAATATGGATTAGTTCAAGTAGTGATTCCTTTTGGAGGTGGTCTCAAATATGCTATCAATGACACCTGGAACTTAGGACTTGAAATAGGATTTCGAAAAACATTTACTGATTATCTGGATGATGTCAGTGGTCGATATGTGGATGAAGATTTGTTGAAAGCTGGGAATGGTGAATTAGCAGCGACTTTAGCCAATAGAAGTGGTGAAGCTGTAGTTGGTGGAACACTAAGAGCGAATCCGGATAATAAAGATTGGTATGTCTTTACAGGCTTTTCTGTTTCTTATAATTTTCTTGATAATGGCTTAGTAGGAAGCCGATCACGATCCAGAAAAAAATCTGGTTGTCCAACCTTCTAAAAAAAGAAATTCTTTTTTAGAAAACGGAGCATTTTCATAAGAGAATGCTCCGTTTTTTTTTAAATTTATTTCGAGAAACGTTTCTTTCAATTCAAAAGCTACTTTCATTTTTGAATAATCCTTCTTCTATAAAAATTCTTAACGAATATTGGGGCTTCGATTCCTTTAGGCCTTTGCAAGATGAAATCATTGCTTCTGTACTCGAAAACAAGGATTCATTGGCATTATTACCAACAGGAGGAGGGAAATCTATTTGTTTTCAAGTACCTGCGCTATGTAGAGCAGGGATTACCTTGGTTATCTCACCTTTGATCGCTTTGATGAAAGACCAGGTTTATAATCTCCGTAAACGGAATATTAAAGCCGAAGCTATTTATTCTGGAATGCATTTCAAAGATATTGACAGGATTTTGGATAATTGTATTTATGGGGAAGTAAAACTCTTGTATGTTTCACCAGAACGTCTCACCTCAGAACTTGCTATTGAGCGCATCAAACAGATGAATATAAACCTCATCGCTGTCGATGAAGCACATTGTATTTCACAATGGGGCTATGATTTTAGACCGGCTTATCTGCGCATTGCTGAGCTTAGAGAATGGTTTGAAAAAGAGGTTCCTTTTTTAGCATTGACCGCTACAGCAACACCAAAAGTAGTGCAGGATATTCAAGAAAAATTAGCTTTTAAAAATGCGAATGTTTTCCAAAGTAGTTTTAGTCGATCTAATCTGGCCTATGTTGTTTTAAAAGAAGAGTTAAAAGAAAAAAAGTTATTGGAAATTGTCAATAAGGTAAAAG
>CAYXQH010000091.1:0-13743 GCA_964467425.1 uncultured Saprospiraceae bacterium | reverse complement strand
TATTTACTATAAATTATAGAATCATTCATTTTTTTAACATAAAACAGACGTATAATTATAGCTTAAGCTCTGACATAAAACCTAAGCGCATAGTATGAAAAAAGTTGATACCCAAAAAATAAAAATACTATTGGTTTTGAGTCAAAGCTTATGGAATAGGAATCTTGACAATGCCGAAAGCTACAAAAGGAAGCGTTTCAATAAAAAAAGGGCCGAAATAGAATTTCAGCCCTTTTTATAGATTGCAATTAATCTTTAAATACCATTATTCATCAACGTCACCATCACAATCATTATCAAGATTGCTTCCTTTTCCACCCTTAAGGGCATTTAAGTCAATAGTTGTTGAGAACGTTTGGAATGCCTTTAAACGAATATCGTCTAAGGACTTTGTTTTTAAGCTTTTCATGAGGAAATATTTAAATAGATTAAAGAATATTTTAATATAATGTATTTGTTAGGGATTATTGAATCATTCTTTGTATTTTAACATAAAAACAGGTGTATTATTATGGTAAATACACTGTTATCAAAACCAACCCCTTTGCATGAAAACTGTTTATAAAGCAATTATTTTCACCTTTCTTATCACGAACTCTTCGCTTTTCGCTCAGGACAATGATTATATTGATTCCTTAAAAACGGAGTTAATTACTGAAACGGTTGATACCCAAAAAATAAAGATCCTATTAAACCTTAGTCAAAGATTATGGAATAGTGACATTGCCAATGCGGAGAAATATGCGAAGCAAAGCTTAGCTATTTCCAAAAAACTAAACTATCTAAAAGGAAACTTTCAATCGGAATACACCCTTGCAGTAATTAAAAGAAAAGATGGCTCCTCAGATGAATCAGTTATTCATGGAAAAAATGCTTTGGATCTAGCTTACCAACGAAACAATAATCATTCAATCGCATTAGCCTGCAATTCTTTAGGAGGTGTTTATTTAAACTTAGGAAGTTATGACTCTTCCAGTTTTTATTTCCATAAGGCCTTAAGTGCCTATGAAGAAGCTGGGTTGATTAGCAAAATGGCTAATGCTGAAAATAATTTAGGTAATGTTTTCTATAGACAAAAGAAAAAGGAATTAGCTAAAGAATATTTTGAAAAAGCGCTAAAAACATACCGGGCAGATAAAAAAGAAGGGAAAGTAGCCATCGTTTTAATGAACCTAGGTAAAGTAGAAAAAAATGACAGCCTGGCTTTCGCCTATTTCAATGAATCTCTAAAAATCCATGAAAAGAAAAACAACTTAAATGGAATAGCAAGTGTCAATATAAACATGGGGTCTAAAATGATGAAGGATAGTCTTTTTGAAGCCGCTATCCCATACTATTCGAAAGCGCTGGAAATCACAGAAAAAATTAATCATAAAACTAAACTGTCTATTGCCAATTCTTCATTAGGCAAAATATACTTTCATTTAGAACAAGAAGAAAAAGCAATAGCCTACTATACTAGATCACTTGAGCTTGCCATTGAATCTAATTTTCTTGATGAGCAAAGGGATGTATACAATCAATTATCCATTGTACATGCTGAACAAAAAAACTATGAGCAAGCACATCAATACTTAAAAATTTCTAGAGACTTAGGCGATTCATTGATCAACAGTGAGAATATTAAAATCACTTCAGAGCTAGAAGCAAAGTTTGATAACAAACAAAAAGAAGCTAAACTTGCCAGTCAGCAACTAACCATCGAACGACAGAAAAACTTTCGAAATACATTAATTATCGGGATCACCATTTTGCTGATGGGAGTCATTGCTCTTTTCCAGTGGTTTTACTATCGGAACAAAAGAAAAGCTCGTGAAGCAACATTAGAAATTGAAAAACAAAAAGCTGCAACTGAAAATTTACGTCAAGTCGATGAAATCAAATCACGGTTTTTTGCAAACATTTCTCATGAACTAAAAACCCCTTTATCAATGGTGATAACACCTATTGAGGAAGTACTCACTAAATCATCCGATGACAATTTATTATTAGCACATCACAACAGTAAAAAAGTTTTTAGGCTAATCAAAGAAATTCTAGATTTATCCAAACTAGAAGCCGGACAACTTGAGCTAAAATTAACTAATGTTTCACTCCATCAATTAGTCCATCGAATCTTTTATTCTTTTGAATCTTTAGCGCAACGCAGAAAAGTACAACTGGATTTTAATTTTGATCTTCCAAAGTATTTACGCGTAGAAGTTGATGTTGAGAAGTTTGAAAAAATTCTGGATAATTTAATTAGCAATGCTGTAAAGTTTTCTAAACCAAATGGGATTGTTTCGCTTAATGTATTCAGCCAAAAAACAGCTCAAGGCGAGCAATTTAATTTCAATGTTAGCGATAATGGATCAGGAATTGGAGTAGCCGATTTAGAAAGAATATTTGACCGATATTATCAGGGGGCAAATGGCAAAAAAAGAGGCGGCACGGGTATAGGCCTTGCATTATCTAAAGAGCTGGCACAGTTGTTTGGAGGCGATCTAAGCGCGGAAAGTGCTGTTGAAAAAGGAAGTACCTTTTCTTTGAGCATCCCATTAGAGAAAGCAGATCCAAGTGTAATCCCAACTGAGATATATGAGGTATTGGAAAAACCTATGCCGAATCCAGCTTCGAACGGTACCGATAACATTCTCTATCAACCCATTTTATTGAATGGTAATAAGCCGAATATTCTTATCGTAGAGGATAATTTTGAGATGTCCGATTTTCTGACTCGAATGCTTTCTCCTAATTATAATTGCCACATAGCTTACAACGGTTTAGAAGCCCTTCAAAAGCTGGCCAGAGAATCTTATGATTTAATCACCTCTGATGTGATGATGCCAGAGATGGATGGTTTCGAATTAAGAAAAATGATGAACGAAAATGTGCAATGGCGTCAAACTCCTTTTATTATGCTGACGGCAAGTGATATCGAGCAAGATCGTTTGAAAGGATTTAATTTAGGCGTAGATGATTATATTACAAAACCTTTTAGCTCTAAAGAATTATTGGCGCGGGTTGATAATCTTTTAAAAAATAAATCAGAACGCGATAAATTTAACGAGAAAGATACGGATAGTGAAAAGCCAGAAACCGCAGATCATCAGTTGCTCAAACATGCCGAGCAAATTATTTTAGATAACATCCATAATCTATCTTTCAAAGTTCCGGATCTCGCCAAAGAAATTGGTTATAGCCAGCGTCAACTTACCCGTATCATAAAAAAACTAACAGGCCTTTCACCCGTAAATTTCATTCTGGAAATTCGGCTTCAAAAAGCATATCAATTATTTCAAAATCGACAATTTTCTACGGTATCTGAAGTTCGTTATGAAGTAGGGATGGAAAGTGCTGCTTATTTTACCACTAAGTTTAAAGAGCGTTTTGGAAAAAACCCGAAAGAGTATTTAGCCTAGATGTTCTTTAATAAAAATTAAGGGATCAAGAAAACTCCTGACCCCTTAAGCATTTAACTATCTTAACTTATTGTGCTCTTAGCTCGGCTGATAAATCCGGCTAATCAGATTATTAATGATATAGGATTTTGATCGAGAATAAAAAGTATCCATTTCTTTTAAATACCTATGGTAGAAAAAGTTGAGGATTAAGCCTGCTAGTAATGCAACCAATGTTGTATCAAAAGCCAGGTTTAGACTTCGGGTAATTTCTGGCATCCCTTCTACTGTCTTTGCTAAATGCGCCATTCCAATTGAAGTAGACAGCCCCATTAAGGTTCCAATAAAGCCTAATGAAATAATTGCACCTAAGAGGTAACGAATAATTTCAAGACCACCTTCCATTTCTTCTTTGCTATTATTTACCTGTGTATTAAAAACCTGTAAAGTCTCTCCTACGTTCTGCTCATTTCTATATTGTGTGCAGGCTTTTTTAATAAAATCACCAACCATTGTCGTTTGTCCACTTTTTTCCAGGCTGATTGCATTCAATTTAATTTGAGCAACTTCTTCTGGTGTCAAGACCAACTGATCTTGCTCTGGCAATAAACCATATCGAAAAGCTTTAAACTGTTTGGTTAGGTTTTTTCGTTTGTCGATTAGCTCGAAAAGGCTATAGCAGAAGACTGCATAAATCAACATCTGGATATATCCTGAAGAAGTACCTCCTAATAATTCCAAGACTCGTTGAGGACCTGAACCATCCACACACATACTTCGCATGAAGATTAATAATAACCACACACCTAGTGCAGCGATGATACTAAAGATGATTTGAAAACGCTTTGTATTTAACATGAGAATAAGTTTTAAATGTTTAAAAAAAGAATTAAAATTCAGGTATTCGGATTTCTATTGGAAGCCCGAATACCTTCTACCGATTTCTATGGCCTCTTCATCGTGTACGTTCCATCGGCTTTTAAATTAATAGTTGCAATAAGAATTCGACCTTTGCCAAGTTCTATAGTTCGCTCAAAAGATTCGCCTCGTTCTTTCAATGTTTTTGGATCCTTAGTATAAATAAGTCCGCCAACATCTACTGAAGTACGATTCTGTTTACTGTTTTTCAGTTGAGCGTAAATTTTATATTCTCCCGGAATGATTTTATCAAATTGACGAACAGCTTCCTGATTCGTTCTTAAATCATTTCCGAATATTCTGTTTCGTGATTTTCCACTATCCCAGTTTCCGACCTTTTTATTTTTCTTTCGACCACCATAAACACAATCTCCTCCTTTACAAACAAATAGATCAATATTATCTCCTTTATCTTTCCAATTAACCTCTATAGAAAGGTTGGCTGGAACAGATGGCCCACTTCCTGTATAGCTCGGTTTTGGAGCTGGTTTAGGAGGCGCAGGTTTTGGCTTCGGCACCGGTTTCGGTTTCGGTGTTGGTGCAGGTTTTGGCTCCGGTTTCGGCGTAGGCTTCGGAGCTTCTGCAATCGGTTTTTGAGCCGCTTTTTGATTGGCTTTTGCCTTTGCAAGTGCAGCCTCTTTCGCTTTTTGCTCCGCTTTAGTCTTCGCTTCCGCTTGTGCTTTTGCACGTTCAGCAGCACGTTTCTTAGCTTCTGCTCTCACTAATTCTTCTGCTTGAGGGTCTTCTTTATAAGCCATCAATACCATCTGCATAGTATCTCCTGACATTTTCGTCAATAA
Source organism: uncultured Saprospiraceae bacterium (assembly GCA_964467425.1). GTDB lineage: Bacteria > Bacteroidota > Bacteroidia > Chitinophagales > Saprospiraceae > JAHDHW01. Next base: position 8,645 of record CAYXQH010000091.1, on the reverse strand, counting down.
GCTATCGGGTAGCTCACCGTGTATTTTCATTAGGGTGGTATCAAAGTATACCATCGCTTGTCGAGCTTCAGCTGCTGATGCTCCTCCCTTTGGTGTAATGATAAAAAGGAAGATGATCGCACCCAAAGCGCTTGTCAATAAATCCAATAAGGATAAACTGAAAAGCTGTTGAGTTCTTCTTGACATAGCTATTAGTTTTAAACGATGTTTATCCTACCTTTCGGTTAAGATTCGTTAGTTTAGAAATTGGTTTCGTCGTAGCTTCTGTTAATGGAAATCGACACTGCGTACATTTACTAGCTTCTACAGACTGATGACTTCCACAATTACAACATTCAACAGTATCATATTCTAGCGTTTCTACAACTTCGGCAGTCGGGGCTGTGTGTAAAGTAAAATGTCCTTCCATATTGCAGGCTCCACATTTCACCTCTGTCACTTTATTTATCGTTCCGCAATTCTTACAAGTTTTCATGATAATTTCGTTTTAAATGTTTTCAAAAATTGAGAACAAGAGATGAAGTATTTTTTTTATTAAAACACTTCATCTCTCTCCTCACTATTCACTCCTCACTTTTGATCTCTGCCTAGTACTTATCTTCAAAACCGAAGTGGTACTCATAACCGATGGTAAACATGGCATTACGGTGTACTTGGTTTCCTTTATAAGAATCAAAAAAGTCATTTGCTTTTTTGTATCGCTCACTGAACATATCACTTGTTCCGAAATCCCAGGTCGCATTAAACTTGATTTTACTTTTCTCGTTTAGTTCGACAAATAAGCCAGGACTGATCTGGAAACCAACTTGCGTTGATTTGTAATCATCATTAACACCTTGTCCGAATTGTACTTTGTAATTTTGGAAATCAACTTCGTCCGAACCAAAGAATTCAGTCGTTTCGTCAATTTTACCTCCCAGACCAAAATTGAATGATGGTCCAATTGCTAAAGTCCAACCAACATTTTGGGTAAGGTTTTCACGGTATCCTAATAAAACAGGAATCGTAATAAAATGGAGTTTCTCACGTCCAGTGAAGTAGGCTGTTCCGTTTTCAGAATCGAAATTATCTGTTTGATACTCTGCTCCTTTTTGAGCATAGTGTAAACCAGAACTTAGTGTCCAGTTGTCAAATTTTAATCCCAAATCAAATCCGCCATTAAGTCCCATGACTGTATTTGAATTCGGATAAAGTTCTTGTAGGTCTTCTGTAAATTTGTACTGAGAATTATTTCCTCCGACTGTAGCGCCAATGTAAAATGAATTTGTTTGAGCATTTAATTGGAATAATCCAAAAGTACATACCAGCGATAAGATTGCAATAAATGATTTCATAACTTATGGGTTTAGATAGTTGAACAATTTTTAATTAAAAAATACATGCATAATTTCATGTACGATGGTGACTTTGATTCATAACCCCCATAAAAGTTTAACCAGATATTTAATAAAGAAAAGTTAAGGGTAAATGGACACTAAGGAAAGAAAAAAACAAGGATAAACAATTATTAATCAATTACTTACGTTTTAGAATACAATTATATTCATGTTAAAAAACGTTAGTACTTTCTTGGTGGAATGTTAAATAAGTACCGATTTTATTGAAAAAAAGTTTACCCGGTCACAAAATATTAGGCTTAACTTTTGTGCTAGATAAATATAATCCACTATTTTAATGTCAGATTAGATCGCTGTTTAGCAATAAAACTTAATTATATGTTCGCACCCTATTCAGGTCCCTGGACCTTTGACGAAGCAGCTCACTTACTTCGTCGTACTGTTTTTGGCCCTACCAAGGCTCGTATTCAACAGGCAATCAATGAAGGACTTGATGGCACCATCAATACTTTAATGGCACCACCACCACCTACTGATCCACCGATTTATTACGATTTCTCAGATGATCCGCTTGCCGGAATTGGAGAGACCTGGACGGATAAAGTTCTGGATGGTAATATCACAGGTATATATTTTGCTCGTGAAAAAACCCTTTGGGCCTGGTGGTTCAAGCAAATGAATCGTGATCAGCAAACGATCATGGAAAAAATGACCATGTTTTGGCATAATCATTTTGTCATTTCTGAAGCCGGTCATGCGAATATGCATTGGGATTATCTAACCCTGCTTAGAGAATTTGCATTGGGTGATTTTCGAGAATTAACCAAACGCATTACGATTGACCGATCAATGTTGATCTTTCTAAATGGAACATCCAATTTTGCCAGTGAGCCTAATGAAAATTATGCACGTGAGCTTTTAGAGTTGTTTACTATTGGAAAAGGAGATCTAGTCGCTCCTGGTGATTATACCAATTACACGGAAGAAGATATTGCAGCCATTGCAAAATCATTAACAGGTTGGTGGGCATGGACGGACGGAAATGATCCTGCTGTTTTTGGACCTTGGGCAGGCGTCCATGATACAAGTACGAAGCAATTATCACATCGATTCGATAATCAAACCATTCCGAATGCGGATGCGGAAGAGTATAAAAATGTCATTGATATTATTTTTGGAAAAGATGAGGTAGCTCATCATATCTGTCGAAGACTATATATGTGGTTTGTGCATTATGAAATCACTCCAACTATCGAGGCAGAAATCATTGCTCCGATGGCACAGGTTTTATTAGATAACGACTATAATATACAACCAGCTTTGGAAGCGCTTTTAAAAAGTGAACATTTTTATAGTATGGCGGTCAGAGGTTGTATGATTAAAAATCCTTTAGACTGTTTCTTTTCTGCATACAATACCTTCGAAGCACCACCTGCTGAAGATCCTTTAGTAGAATATGAAATTTGGGTTGCCTGGTATTGGCGATTTTTGGAATTACAAATGGCAGTTTTTAAAGTCCCAAGTGTTGCGGGTTGGAGAGCTTATCATCAAGCGCCTGTTTTCTATAGAGACTGGATTAATTCTGGAAGCCTGGCATTACGTAAAAGAATGCTCATCGATATTAAATGGTTAACACAATATGTATCAGAAGAAACACCTGGATATGATCATCTAGCATTTGTTGCGACTCTAGACAATCCTTCTGATCCGAATGACTTAATTGATGAAGTAGGCAAACTCGTCTTTCCAAGACCAATGACGGAAGAACAAAAAACTTATTTCAAATCATCGCTTATCCCTGGACTGCCTGATTTTGAATGGTCGGTGGAGTACAATAATTATTTAGCAGATCCAACAAATGAAGATTTACGGATTTCCGTTGAAAATAAATTAATCAACCTGTTCACTACAATGATGAACGTTCCTGAATTTCAATTAAGCTAGGTAGAGCTTTTATAAAGCTCCTCAAAATATATAATAATGAAAAGAAGATCTTTTTTAAAAAAATCAGCAGTTTTTTCCTTACCTGCCGTTATGGGAGGACTTAGTGTTTCTGCGATGCCTTCGCGTTTAATGGAAAGCATGATCAATGGTGATAGTGATCGAGTATTGGTAATGATTGATCTATTAGGTGGAAATGATGGCCTTCATACGTTTATACCTTTGGATGGCTATGACAACCTAGCCAATGCTCGTCAAAATATTATCCTTCCGGAAAGTCAATTATTAAGCTTTACGGATACTATTGGCTTGCACCCCGAAATGTCTGGAATTCAAAACCTTTATAATAATGGCAACCTGTCTTTGGTACAAGGTGTCGGGTATCCTAACCAGAATCGATCTCATTTCCGATCAGAAGATATTTGGAAATCGGCATCTGCTGCTGACGAATATCTATCCACCGGTTGGATGGGGCGTTATTTAGATAGTGTTTTTCCTGGTTATCCAGAAGACTATCCTAACCCAGATTGTCTTGACCCTTTTGCAGTAACATTAGGCTCGTCAATTTCTGTTACTTGCCAGGGAGCAGCATCTAATTTTAGTATGGCTGTTCTTAACACCAATAATATCGGAGGATTAGATACTGGAATAGAAGCTCCTTTACCAAATGATTGTTATGGGCAAGAATTAGGCTTTTTGGTAGATAGTTTTAAAAAATCAAATGATTATGGTGCACGAATGGTAGAAGCCATCGATGCTGGTAATTCTAATGAAAACTTATATCCAGGTACTAACCTTGGTAATCAACTAAAAACAATTGCAAAACTAATCTCTGGTGGTTTACAAACAAAAATATTTGTGGTAACCCTTGGTGGCTTTGATACGCATGCTGACCAAATTGACGGCAATGATCCAACGAAAGGATGGCATGCTGATCTACTTAAAAACTTATCGGATTCCATTTATGCTTTCCAGGAAGATATTAAAATGCTTGGCATTCAAGATCGTATCTTGGGAATGACCTTCTCCGAGTTTGGTAGAAAAATAATCTCTAATGGTGGCTTAGGAACAGATCATGGTTCAGCAGCTCCAATGCTACTCTTTGGTTCTTGTGTTGGTCAATCCGTCATCGGTGATAATCCACAGATTGGAACTAACGTTGACCCGGAAGAAGGAGTCGCGATGCAATATGATTTCAGATCCGTTTATGGCTCTGTGTTGATGGACTGGTTTGAAGTGGCCGAAACAGATGTCGTTAATTTATTAACACCAGACTTTCAATATGTTCCAGTCATTGGTAATTGTCAAATAACCAATACTCGCGAAATTAATCCGATTATTGATGCAGAGGCTTTTCCAAATCCTTTTGAAACCAATTTCAACCTACGATTTTCACTAGAGAAAAAAGCGAAAGTCGCCATTGATCTATATGATGTTGTTGGTAAAGTTGTTCAGAATGTTAGTAGCCAAACGATGGTATCCGGAACACATAAAGTTTTTGTAGAAACACATCAATTAGCTTCTGGCGTTTACTTTGCTAGAATACAGGCCGGTGATTCTGTAAAAACGATGCGAGTGGTGAAACGGTAACTGTCTATTGTGAAAGTACTTTCTCATCGAAATTCTATTCCGTTTTTTTATAAAAAATCTGAAACGGAGTTTCAGAAAGACCCCTATGAAAGATACAATGCAGTCGTAGTCCGACAGAGTCTCCTGCATTTGTATGACGAAGCATGGGGCAACTATCCAATGCAAAAGATATTGGATTTCACAAAGCCATTCTATTCGAATCAGTCAAGTGCTAACATTCTCGAAATAGGTTGTGGAGTAGGTCGTTGGATTGGAGAGATCGCGCAAAACTTGCCAAATGCTAATTGCTGGGGAATAGACTACAGTTATCAAATGTTGAAAAGAGCAGATGAATTCTGGAAGTCAGGAGCAGCAATTCATCTTGATGCAAGTAATAAAGGTGGCCCCAATCAAATTAAACTAACGGGTGTAAAACTTTCAAATCTTCAGTTTGGATTAGCCAAAGCAGAATCGCTTCCTTTTGAAAATCAAACACAGGATTTGATACACAGTAGTTTTCTTTTTGATCGTTTAGAAGTCCCTCTTCAAGGCTTGAATGAAATGTATCGTGTTTTGAAACCAAAGGGAAAAATGGTTTTAATCAGTCCTTTAAATTTTAGTTCCAAAAAACATTGGGAACAATTTCATCCTCCGATAAAAATTTACCACATACTTTCTTCTATTGGATTTAAGATTTTGCACTGGGATGATAATTTCCTAATTGAAGAACCAATCGATTTCCGAGGAAACGCTATTCATTGGAAATGTATTGCTGTTGTCGTAGAAAGCAATTAAAGTTACTCCAGCCGTACCTTTGTTCGCTTGGCATATACGTTTATAATCATTCCTAAAATAATCAAGAGTATTCCCAAAAACGGTAACCAGCTATAGGTTTCACTAAAAAAGAAAAATCCAATCGCTAAGGCCCACACCAATTCCATATACTTAAAAGGAGCTAGTACACTCGTCTCTTCCGTTTGGAAAGCTTTAGTTAGGAGAACCTGTCCAATTAATCCCAATACTCCAATCATCAATACCGGGTACCATTCGTTTCCATTAGGCAGCCGCCAATCTTTCATAAAAAACAAACTACATAGAATAGAGATCACCATAAAATAATTAATGATAGTCAAAAAATGTTCTCGAGGGCCTAAATATCCTAGCAATACAAAAACTAGCCCTACAAAAATGGCAGAAGTTAAAATCAAAGCTAAGCTCACATAATCAATTCGAATATCAAATCCTTTCAATACCAATACTCCTAGAAAAGCGATTCCAAAACTAACCCATTGCAAGCCATTTACTTTTTCTTTTAAAAAATAAAAAGCAAACACTGCCCCGAATATTGGTCCCAAGTAACGAATCGATATCGCTGATCCTAAAGGAATTCGCTGAACTGCCATAAAAAAAGTAGCCAAAGAAATCGCTCCAGCTAATCCACGAAGGAATAACCATTTCGGATTTTTTCCAATAACGGATACTTTATTATAGAGCATATATGGAAAGACGAAAATGAACGTTCCGAAAGCTCTGAAAAACATCACCTGCATTGGATGAAACATGCTCAGTTCTTTTGCCAAAGCATTCATCACCGAAAATGCTAAAGTCGCCACTAATATAAACCCTATTCCTTTTGTCATCATTCTAATTTATGCCAAATCCATTTGTAATAAGAACAATTGAAAAGGAGTACTAGTTTCTTCTTTTTCAAAAGAAAAGCAAGAAAAATTTAAGTGCTTGATCGGTGAATATTAGAATTGGGTTTTAAAAATACCAAACACTTACATTTTAAATCGAATGATTTGATCACTTTGCAACATAGTGATAGAAACAACATCTCCTTCATTTACCTTTTTAGGAGTTGGGAAGCAAAACAAGGCCTGCCCCCAATGTTCTAATTTACCGTTTACCCGAGAAGAAACTTTTATTGAATCATCTAAATAAAGGTCAAACCAAAAAACAAGCGCCTGAACCATTCCTGGTTTATCCACTTTAATATCAAAGGAAGTTCTGTTAGGTTGATCATCAGCATATGCAGGTGGTAGGTTATAGAAATCTATATCCATCAAGGGAAAAACGGAAGAAAGTTCACGGTACTTCTCCGCTTTCAAATTTATTTTTAGATACTCATTTGGAATCCGATATTCTTCAAAAAGCGACAAATCAAAACCTGAAATATTTCGAATGGGAGCAACCAGACTTCGTGAAGGAATTTCAATCAATTGTCCAAAAAGGTTTACCTTGGAAGGAATCAGAATAGGATTTGGTTTTGCCAAGTTTTGGACGGCATGCCGAATAGAAGGCAACGCACCTTCTCCCAATGCTCCAACATCCAGAATTTCAGAAATAATGATGTCTACTTTTTCCGGAACCTCTTCTCCCTCTTTCAGTTGAGTAGATTTTTTATTAAAAACCTGAATCACTTCTCCAAAGCCATTAGTCTGAGTTATTTTCTTTGCGGTCTCCGCTAGTCGTTGATGCATTTCGCAAGCCACGATAGATTTCGCTCCTGCTCTGGCAGCCATCATAGATAGCAAGCCAGACCCCGTTCCAATATCCAGGACGCTGCTTTCTTTATTGATTACTTTTTCAATGGCTTTTTGATAGGCATCATTCCGCTCCGTATCAGCCAGCATTTCAAAATGCCAGTACGGAATCTTTTGGCTTAAAATTCGGCGAAGATTACCTAAAGCACCCGGGTCCTCCGGGTTAATCTTTAAGGCTTTTCGATAATATTCTTCAGCAGCATCAATCCGACCAGAAGTTTTGTACACGTTCCCTAATAAAACAACCGTATTGAAGTCCATCGGATTTAGTTCGTATGCTTTTAATAAAGAAGTCTCTCCTTCTTTATCTTCGCCAAGATCCAGATAAAATTTTCCAAGTACTGCATGTGGTAAAAAATGATCTGAATGAGCCGACACCCCTTTCAGATACGTTTCCTTTGCCTTTTCTAACCATCCAATATCTGCTGTAAAATTTCCTAAAAGAATCGTTGTATTTAAGTCATTAGGAACATGCTCCAATGCTCGTTCGTACACTTCCACCACCGCTTCCTTCTTTTGATAAAACTGGTGGATAGCTGCTATTGCATGGTAGGCCGGTAAAAAAGATGGATTCGTTTTAATTGCCTGTTCTAAAATTGCTGCAGCTTCCTCCAATCGTTGAGCTTGCATGAGTACATTCGCATAATTATATTGAATATCAACTCGATCCGGCGCCTTAGTCGATGCCTTTTTTATCAAATCCAATCCTTCTTCTGCTCTCCCAACATGCCGGAAAGCAATACCCAAATTCAATTGCGCATCTACATTTTCAGGGTTTAGATCTATTGCTTTTTCTAAAGTCGAAATACTCTCTTCTATTTTCCCTCCTGCCAATAAAACACCTCCAAGAGTCCCCATGATCGCATCCTGATCAGGCATCTTCTCTAATATTTTTCGCAATAATTCTTCGGCTTTTACAAATTGACCAGACTGGTGTGCTTGCATTGCTTCCTGGTATAGAAGCTCAGGATTGAACTCTAGTTCGTTCATTCTATTTTTTTGAGGGTTGCAGAAAATTCTATAAGAATGAAATATAATTCTAATTTATAACATTGACAAATTCCACTGGAGCAATCACTTTACTCTATGAAATTACCTAAGAGCCTCCTTTCAGGTTTTGAGCCGAGCTTTTAAACTTTTGATTGGCTTTCTCAAAAACAAAAAGCCCGAAACGATTGTTTCGAGCTTTTAAGCTTTGTAGCGAGAGGGAGACTTGAACTCCCGACCTCTAGATTATGAATCTAGCGCTCTA
>CAYXQH010000090.1:0-13744 GCA_964467425.1 uncultured Saprospiraceae bacterium | reverse complement strand
TTGAATTTTGAAAAGTAATATTTAGATTAAAGAGAATTAAGTGGTTAAGAAAGGATAGACTTAATATTCTTAGCACTCCTTGGTTCTCTTTAACTCCTCGTCTTCTTTTTTGATTGTAAAGAAAAAACTAGTTCCCTTCCCTACTTCTGATTCCAGCCAAATTTCTCCATCATGCTTTTCTACAACTCTTTTACAATAGGCTAATCCTATTCCTGAGCCATCAAATTCAGACTTTCCGTGGAGTCTTTTGAACAAGCCGAATATTCGATCGAAGTATTCCTTTTCTATCCCGATGCCATTATCTTTTACCTGAAATTGCCAGTACTGATTCTTATCTTCACAACTTAGCTGAATACAAGGCTTGGTATCTTTCGCTCGGAATTTAATTCCATTCGCAATTAGATTTTGAAAAAGCTGAGTGATCTTAGTTTTATTTGCATAAATAGAGGGAGGAATATTTTCAAGAATAATTTCTGCTGAAGTATCAGAAATCACTGCATCCATATTTCGCTGGACATTATTTAAAACATGTGGAAGGTCAAGTTTTGTAACGGTATTATCCATTGAATTAATCTTAGAATAAGACAGTAAATCTTCAATGAGTTGATTCATATCCTTTGTTCCATCCAGAATAAAATCAATATATTCTAACTCTTCCGGTTTTAATGTATCGCCAATTCTTCTTTTTAAAATCTGCGTGAAATTACCTATGGTTCTTAATGGTGCTTTTAAGTCATGGGAAGCTATGTAAGCAAAATTTTCAAGTTGTAAATTAGATTCGATGTATTGTTCAAGCTGTTGATTTTTAAAATGTAACTCTTGAATTTGCTTTTCAATAATCTCACTGGCTTTCTTTTTTTCAGAAATATCTTGAACCATAGCAAGATCATAGAGCGGTAGTCCATTATCACCAGATACAACAGTCACAGCAATATTGACCCACATTGATTGGCCGTTCTTTTTTATATATCGTTTCTCAAAATAATTTTTCTTTTCCTCTCCATCAATATTTTCACTAAAAACCTGCGTATGCCTTTTTTTGTCTTCCGGATGCGTAATATCATAAGCAGTCATCGTTTGCAGCTCCTTTTCAGTATATCCAAGCATTCTACAAAACCGTGGATTAGCATTTAATATTTTGGCTTCCGCATTACAAATTTTTATTAAACCTAAAGGACTATTATTATATAAATTTAGATCCAACACTTTCGCTTCCTCAGAAAGGCATTTCGTCTGCGCCTTATAACTTTTGTCAATCTGTATAAACCCTCCGTTCAATTTTGAATTTTCGCTTACTCCATAAATTTTCAGCAATAGGTTTTCTTCCGTTTTATTATTTGTAACTCTTTTTTCGAATGGCTGGTCTTGAAATTTTCCTGAAACTAGTCCTTGCTTAATTAGCATAAGATCTTCAGGCTTAAAAAAGTAAAGTTTATCGAGACAAGAGATTGACTCGTCGAGAGATAAATATTCTGTAAAAAAAGAATTGAATTTTTGAAAATTGAAATTACTATCAAAGCTTGCGAAACCGCTAGAAGTAGCGTTTAGCATTGATTCTACGAGTCGAAAATTAGGTTTACCACGGACTATTGTTTCCATAACTTTTTTTTAGTTACTAAATACAGACCTAAATCGTTAGTCTTTCAAATGGAAATCAGTAAGTATTAGGGGAAATTCCTAATTTAATTGCCTTTTCTTATACTAATTATTCATAATACAAGAATTAAGCCTATTTTTACAAAAACCATTAAAGCATATCAGTATATGGATTCAGTAATTATTTTAGGTAGTTCAAGAAGTGATGGAAATACCCGAGTGATTTGTGATTATTTAGCTGAATTCTCTAAAGCTCCTATCTTTGATTTAAACACCTATAAGATTGGTTATTATGACTATAATGGTAAAAATATCCATGATGACTTTATACCATTGTTAGAAAAATTAGTAGGATTTAAAACCATACTTTTTGCTACACCGGTGTATTGGTATACGATGAGTGCTCAGATGAAAACCTTTCTGGATCGTTTTAGCGATTTGCTCAAATTAAGAAAAGATCTGGGTAGAAAGCTTCGTGGAATAAACATGAAAGTCATCTGCTGTAGCTCTGATGAGGAAGAATATCCTGAATTTTGGAAACCTTTTCAACGTTCTTCCGAATACCTCGGAATGAATTACCTGGGGCATGCACATACCTGGCTGGAAGAAGGACAAATTCCTGATGACGTTAAAAATAGGTTAATACACCTCTTGAAATAAGAGTTATTCCATAGTTTTGCGTCTTTAAGATACTTCGGATAAGGGATCGTGGAGAATGCTTTGAATCCCCAGAATTCGGTTTTATGTCTTAAAATTTTTATAAATTCGTCGCAATAAATGAAGCTCAATACAAGTTTGTGCTTTATTGGTAGAGAAATAAGTTAGCAATATCCTATTTATTAAGCTTAAAAAGCTCGTAATCAAATATTTACACTCGAAATAAAGAATCCTTAAAACTGTTTTTTTTAATCCAGGGAACATACCCGACTAACAGAAACACCAATTATTATAAGATGAAAGTTCAAAAATTAGTTTGTATCCTCATCATTACTTTGTTTTCAAGTGCAACTTTTGCACAGCAAACAACGATTTTCACAGAAGCCAATCACGCTTTCAAACGCGGAAAGGATTTTTTTGACAGAGGTCTCGTAGGTAAGGCGCAGCAAGAATTCAATAAAACGATCACCTTGCTACAGCCTGAAAATGAGCCCGATTCTAAGCTCCTAAAAATGAAGGCTGAACTTTTCTATGCGAAAAGTGCCGTTCGCCTCAATTTGCCGGAAGGAGAAAATTTAGTCCTAGATTTTGCTCGAAAATATGATCCTGATCCATTAGCAAATGAAGCGATCATCGAAATGGCTAACTACTATTATAATGATAGAAAATACGACAAAGCCATTCAACTTTTCAGTAGTATTGACACCTATGATTTGACAAAAGATCAACGGTCTGAGGTCCAATTCAAAATGGGCTATTGTCATTTCTATAAAAAGAACTTCAAAGCCGCTTCCAGTGCGTTTCAAGGAATAAAAGATATCAACAACGAATATTATTTTCCAACCAACTATTATTATGGTATCACCCAATTTTATGAAAATAAATATGAAGGGGCTGTAAAAAGTTTTGAACGCGTTCAAAAATCAAAAAGATATAGAGGTTATGTACCTTATTACATTACTCAAATCTATTTTGCTCAAGGGCTCTATGACGAGGTGATTGACTATGGTGCAAAAAAAGCACAGACTTCTGGCTTAAAAAATAAAGCAGAAATCAACCAATTGGTTGGACAGGCTTATTTTGAAAAAGGAGATTATAATCGAGCTCTCCCCCATTTAGAATATTTTGTAAATAATTCGAACAAAATTCGAGCTGAAGATTACTATCAAGTTGGGTTTACTCAAAAAGAAACTGGTGATTGTAAAAAGGCTGCTAAAAACTTTGAGAAGTTACGAAATACAAACAGCCCTTTAGGTCAAAGCGCTATGTATAGTCTTGCAGATTGTCAAATCAAAAATGGCGACAAGCAAAAAGCAAGAAATGGTTTTAAGGTAGCCAGTCGAATGAACTTTGATCGATCGATTCAGGAAGAGTCTACTTTCAATTATGGAAAACTTTCTTACGAATTGAACTACGATAGAGAAGCTGTTCCTGCTTTGCAAAACATACCAAACGATTCTAAATATTATGCAGAAGCTCAGACGATGTTGAGTAATATCTTTTTAAATACCAGAGATTACGAAAATGCAATGAAGCTTTTGGATAAGATTCCAAATAAAACACCAAAAATGCGAGAGACCTATCAAAAGGTCGCTTATTTTCGAGGATTGCAATTATTGAAAGATGGTGATCCTGGAAGTGCAAAAAGGTATTTCCAAAAGTCACTGGAAAACCCAGTTGACAAGCGAACCAATGCCTTGGCTTATTATTGGCTTGGAGATATAGAGAGTAATGCCGGCAATTTTCAGGCAAGCGCTCAACAGTTAAGCAAGTTTACAACGCTTGCCAAAAACATGTCCAACCTTCCAGATGAATCTTCTCTTCATACTGCAAGTTACACCATGGGTTATAATTATTTAAAGCAAAAAAATTATAGCGGTGCTTTAGGATATTTTCAAAGTGCGATCACAGGTATTCGACAAAACAGTATGTTTATTAACAATGACTATATCACCAAAAACATTCTTGGCGATGCTACACTAAGAGCAGGTGATTGTTTGTTTAAACGAAATCAATACGATAAGGCGATCCGATATTACGACGATGCAGTAAAGAATAAATATTCCGGCTATGTTTATGCGCTTTATCAAAAAGCGATCATTGAAGGTCTGAGAGGAAATACGACAGATAAAATCCTGGCTTTAGAAAGCATCTCTGATAACTATTCTAATTCTGAATATGCAGATAATGCATTATTACAGCTAGGGAACACTTATCAGGAAATCGGTCAATTTGATCAATCAGGTGCTGCTTTAAAGAAATTAATCCGGGAACATAAAAACTCTGAGTTGTATAATGAAGCGTTGATTAAACTTGGTTTAATTAGCTACAATCAGGGAAGCGTTGCTACAGCAATTGATTACTACAAACAAGTCTTTTCACATAATCCAACAGCAAAAGAAGCGGAAGCTGCATTGACTGCATTGGAAGAAATTTATGTGGATGACCTTGGCAAGCCGGATGAGTATTTTGCTTTCCTTGAAACGATTCCTGGTTATAAAGTCGATAATACTGAAAAAGAGTCTATTAGCTTTAAGGCTGCAGAATCTCAGTTTGAAAATGGTAATTATGAAAAAGCAATTACGGCTTTCACCAACTATTTAAGAAAATATCCAACTGGTGCAAATAGTAGTTTAGCTTATTATCACAGAGGAGAATCGTATAGTGTTTTAAAACGCTATAGTGAAGCTTTGAAAGACTATGAGAAAGTTGCCAGTAAAGGTGCCGGAAAGTACTATGCAAAAGCACTTCGTAAAGCAGCCTTGATCGCTTATAATCACGAGCAGGATTTCCAGAAAGCCTACGATTTTTATTCGCAACTAGAAAGTGCCACCGATAATGCTGAAACCAGATTTGAAGCACAACTAGGTGCCATGCGTAGCGCCTATCGAATCAATAACACGCAAGCCGTGGCTGTCATGTCTCAGAAAGTGAGTCAAAATCCGGCAGCAACCGACGAGCAAAAAGCAACCGCTTTTTTCTATATCGGAAAGCTTAGAATGGACGAGAAAAATTATGACAAAGCACTTTCTGCATTCAACGAAGTGATTCGAATGAGCAATGATGAACAAACTGCTGAAGCAAGATATTTGGTTGCTTATATTTATTATGTTCAAAGAGATTTGGATGTTGCACAGCAACTTTGCCTGAATGCCAATCGAGAATCTGCAGGATATAATTACTGGATTGCAAAGAGTGTTATTTTGCTTGCCGACATCCTTGCTGAAAAAGGTGATTTATTTAATGCACAAGCTGCACTTGAAGGTCTTATTGAAAATTATGATGAAGACGAAGAGTTAGTCAATATCGCAAAAGCTAAACTTCAAAAACTAAAATCTCAATCCTCTAACAATAGTTTAATTGCTCCGGTCAATGATGAGACCATGGAGTTTATTGAAGAAGAAGGAGGGAACTAATCAGAGGTGAGGAGTGAGAAGTGAAGCGTGAATTGTCTTTTTTGTTTTTATTAAAATTTGATCCAGATTAAAAATTATAAAATGAATATCCATAATAAATTAATTGCTTTCATTCTGTTTTCTTTTCTAGCTACAGCAATGTATGCTCAGCCTCCAGGCGAGGAACTTCCTTCTGAGGAGGTAGAGATCATTAAAGATTTTGAGGCGGCACTAGAAGAATCAAACAAATTAGAAATCGTTCCTGAGCTTCCGCCCTTGGAATCCGATTCAAGAAAATTACTTTATAGTATTCCAAGTAAAACATTGGAGGTACAATATCTTCCACCAAAAATTCGCCCTATTGCGATGAAGCGAGATCGGGTTCCTCCTATTTATAAAGGTTTTCTAAAACTAGGTTATGGTATCCCCTCTTCTCCCTATGGAGAAATATCTTACCATACTGCAGATCCTAAAAAATATGAGATCGGTATAAATGCGATGCATCATTCTGCTAATTTTAAGGATATCGAAAATCAACGTTTCTCGATGACCGATGTTAGTTTGGATGGCACCTATTTTAATGACCTTGGCTTTGCTGTCAGTGGGAATGTAGGTTACAACATTGATCAGATTCATTTTTATGGATATGACCAGGAAGTAGCATCCTTTGTTCGAGAACAAGTGCAACAACAGTTCAATACTTTTACGGTTGGTGCAAAGATTTTTAATGGTGAGCGAACACAGGGAGATCTCAACTATTATGCAGGTTTAGACTTTTATAGCATTCAGGATAATTATGCTTCCGGCGAAACGAATCTTGACATTGATCTTGGTGTGACTAAATGGATGAACGACAAACATGAATTGACCGTAGGTATCACAACCGATTTCACGACATTCGAAGACACTGCCAAACAAAATGTCAACAACTTTTATTTACAACCTAGCTTCACATTTCATGGGGATGCATTCAAAGTAAAAGTCGGTGCAAACCTTACTTCTAACGATGATAAGTTTAAAGTATTCCCAGATGCAGAAGCTGCAGTAAATGTAGTAGGAAATAAATTATCCGTCTATGCAGGCGCAGAGGGGGGCTTATATAAAAACAGCTTTAAAAACCTGACCGATTATAATCCATTCATTGTTTCAAGACTTCAAATTTTTAACTCCAGCTATAATAATTTTTATGGCGGTATCCGAGGTAATCTAAAAGTTGTCGACTATCAGGGGCAAGTTGGTTTGAAAAAAGTGAATGACCTTGCTTTATATTTAACTGACGTTATTGACACTACTCGATTTAGAGTGTTGACCGATACAGTGGACATTTTTTATATCAAAGGAACGCTCAATGCCAAGCCAGTCAAAGGGCTTGAAATAATTGGTACGATAGGCTCGAATGTTTATGATTTGAATACTCAAGAAAAAGCCTGGCATTTGCCTGCTCTCGAAGTCAATTTTGGTGTAGTGTATACAACAATGGAAGATAAACTTCGATTAAAAGGAGAGCTTTTCGTAGAAAATGGTGTTCCTTTTATAAATGGCAATGGAGATACAGACAATCTGAATGGTTTATTTGACCTGAGTCTGGGAGCTGATTATCAGTTTACGAAAAACTTCGGTTTATTTTTCCAACTCAATAATCTGGCAAGTAATAAAAGACAACGCTGGGCTAATTATCCAACTTATGGCATTAATGTCTTAGGAGGGATTACCGCAAGGTTTTAGGTTCGCCTACGGCGAAAGTGATCGTTCATTCGCCTTCAGCGAAATGAAAATGATGGTTCAACCTCCGGTTGAAAATGATAGATTTTCCTTTGGAAAATAATGATGGTCGCCTCCGGCGAAATGTTGTATTCTAAACGAACATTTCGCCGAAGGCGACCATCATTTTCGTTCCGCCACAGGCGAACGAACTATCACTTTATGCCGAAGGCATAACTATCATTTTCCGATTGAAAATCGGAACTATCATTTTCGCCGAAGGCGAACCGAACCTAGTAATAGCCGTATTGATAATCTACTACTCTAAATAATTTATCATTATTATAAGATCGCAATCGAATCAATCTACCTTTCGTATATACCTCTACATGTCGAAAGCCTCTTTCAGTTAATATCTTTTGCCAGATTTTTCCTTTTTGATATTTGAACTCCTCGGTACTTACCTGATCATCTTTTAGAAAGTTCGTGATGATTGATTTCACTGGTGCTTTTATTCCTTTTGTATCTGAGGAAGATTTGAAATAAGCGTAATCAGCAACGACACTTGGCTTTCCATCATAATCGTATTCAATGGTTTTTATTAAATGTCTGGTCGAAGAATGATAATAATATATTTTTTTACGAGTGTCGAATTTTTTAGAATTAGGCATTTTGTAGGTCATAATCTTTTCAGAAATACATTGGCCACGACTATTATATTTATAAATAATTCGCTCTTTCACTTGGAATTTCTTCCCCAACTCTAAGCCTTTTGAAAAGGATTTAAATTCTGTGATTTTATTATATTTATCATAATAATAATTTTCTCGAGTCATCTTTCCCCGAAAGATTTTTTCAACCGTCTTTTGGTTCTTTTTATAAAAGTACCTCGTTTTATAACGATTGACTCCCTTCCCTTCCAGGGTCTCTACAATCCTTCCTTTTTTGTCGAGAATGTGATAGGTATTAAAAATTGAATGTTCAAAATCTCCAGTGTAAGAAAGTAAATTTCCATTCTTGTCAAAAGCACTCACCATGCCTTTTACTGATGTAGCATTAAGATTCGGACGTATCCATTCGGTAATATTCTTTATTTTTTTCGCAGTGGCAGGAGCCTTATCAAATGGTTGTGCGCATAAAAACAACGGGAACAAAATACCAATAATAAGAATAGTTAACTTATTCATGGTTCATTAAATTCATTTGGTTAAATCATCTATTCAAAACCTTATCCCCGCATACCTGAAGATGAAAAGCCTTGACTTGCTGTACGTATTATTCTCTTAAAGATATATCGATTACCGTCTACCCCCATCCCAAAAAAGTGACCATTTTGTTCTTGCTGAATCTGAACAGCTAACTCAAATGGGAAGCCGCTTAAATAAGCCTGGACATAAAGGTAATTATTTTGAAAACTCCAATTCCCGGTAAAGGGCATATAAATTTGTTTGCCATTTAAAGTACCATTCGGAAAAAGATTCAAATACATAGTAATTGGAATCAAACTATGAACTTCAATATCCCATTCTCCTACTGGATAGAATGGCTGAGCTTGAGGAATTGGTGGTGGTGGAGGAACACCTGGCGATTTTGGCAACTTAGGAATTTTAGATGCTCGTCGTTCTTTGGCAATCAATAATAAGTCTTCACAATCTCTGACTAATTGTTTATGCTCTAAACGTTTAAATGTTTTTTTCGCCTTTTTTAATAATTCTTCATCAATAAAATCAAGATTTGAAGTAGCTAACATCATCCGTGCCTGCGCCAGATAAAAAGCAGTATCATCGTCCTTCGGTTTTTGCATCATCAATTCAATATGCTCTAATATCTCTTCTTCATCCGTCGGATCATCCGGTGTCAGAATGACTAAAATTTTTGCCATTTCTAAAAGCACCTCAATATTGTTAGGCTCCAATTCTCTTGCTTCTTCTAACAATTCAAAAGCTTCTTCTAATTTACTTTCATTATTATTTCGAATCCCAGATTTATGCAACAGGATTGCTTTTTTCAACATAAGCTGCGCTCTGGAAATTTCTATATCATCTACTACTACTGATTTTACTTTTTTAGATTTATCTAAAAAGTCATCAATTATTTTTTCCTGCTTTTTATTACCTGATATATTTTGAATCCCGCCAACATCTCCAGCATTCGCAATAGAATGAACATTCATCACTTCCACTGCTTCTTTATAATCTTTTAAAGATGGATTTGTAATTTCTAGTTTATCATCTTTAACAACCGGTTGTGCGACTTCTTCCTTTCGACGGTTTACATATTTTACAACTTTCATCACTTCATTTACCACCTTGGTATAAGCCACATCTATATTTGCCCAATGCTCATGGACAATAGGAAACTTTTCAGAAGGCAATATTTTCAACTTGGTCAGAACGGTAGACCCCATGAAAGTGGATCTGAGCATCACAGGAATAACAAATACAGAATCCTCTTCTTCATGTCGTTTTAGCGCTAATCGAAGGTCTTCCCTACAATTTTCATCAGCGAAAAAATCCACACTAATTAATAACAAAATAATATCACTAGCATTTATTCTTTTTGCCTCTTCAGCATCCACGACCATTCCTGCTTCCACCTCATCCCAAACCTCAATCAACTCCCGTTGTTCCAGCATTGACAAGTGCTTTTTGAGCTGTCTTGCCAATTTATCATCCGGCTGTTTTTTCGCCCAGGAGATATACATCTTCAATGTTTTTGATACTTCCGGCATATGGAGTGTAAAATATTGCTTTTATTAGTCTAATGAAATTAAAACCCAAAGTTAATAATTTCATTGAAATTGTAAACTATGCTATAATTTCTATCTTTGGCCTCATTAATTCATCATTTTTAAAGATCTGTTTTAAATTATTTTTCCTTGCGCATCAATTATAACAGCAAAATAATCAAGCAAAGTAATTTTGCCTTAGAATTAGAAAATCGGGCTTTTCGGTATGGAGATGGATTGTTTGAATCTATTCGAATGTTTGATGGGAAATTACCCTTTTGGAAATACCATTGGAAACGACTCTCCAAAGGCATTCAATATTTAAAGTTTGAAAAGACAGAATTTCCTGATTTTTACTTTAAGGAAATCAATAAATTATGTGGGGATAAAGGTAATTGGCGTATTCGGCTTTCTTTATTTCGAAAAGATGGAGGTTTTTATGCACCTAAAACTTCTAAAACGAATTTCCTGATTGAAGCTTTACCTTTGGACAGCAATGAATTTACTCTGAATAAAAAAGGCTTAAACATTGACATCTGTGATGCTGTCACGCTCCCTATTCATCCGGTTTTTCAATTAAAAACAAACAATAGTTTACCCTATGTTATAGCATCGATTTTTATAAAAAAAAGCCTACTTGATGATTGTATTTTATTAAATCAAAAAGGTCAAATTGCAGAAGCTAGTAGTTCAAATATTTTCATCCTAAAAAACAAAATCCTCCATGCTCCTAAACTCAATTCCGGTTGTAAAGATGGCACCATGCGAAAAGTAATTTTCAAACTCGCACCCGATTTGAATTTAGAAATCAAGAAAAAGAATTTTCTCCCGGCTGATTTAAAAGGTGCAGATGAGATTTGGCTAAGCAATGCTACACAGGGTATCAGGTGGGTAGGTAATTTTCAAGGAACTAAATTCCAAAACGAAGTAGCTTCCAAAATGATCAAGAGTCTGAATAAAAAATATCTGAAATAAGCCGAATATTAAATTTAGCAACACCTGATTCCTCTATCCCATCTAAGTCATTTTTGGACTTCACTTATCTGAACAATTGGCTGAATAGTCGTATAATTTGGAATATCGTCAAGAATCTTTTCACCATGTTCTTTGAAGGAAGTTTGGTAGTCTGAAAGTTTGTCAAAATACAAATAACCAATAGCCAAATACGGAATAGGATCATCGGGCGTCCTACCAGAAATCCCCTTATCAATTTCAAACTGTTTTAAGGACTCGCCAAATAAACTGGAAATCATTGGCATATGCTTGTTGGAATAGTATTCCATATCGAATGTCTTTCCATCTTCGTTAGGATATAGAATGGTCACCTTGATCATGCCTTTTTCAATTCCTGAATTTATATTAGCATCCACTTGTTCACAACTGTTAAGGAGAGACACTGCAACAAGAAATAAAAAGATTATTTTGACTTTCAATTTGTTATTATTTTATATTATTCAATGTCAATAATTTAAAATAGCTTATAGGTTAAATTTTAGACTAATCCCCAAAATATAAATCCTCTGTTTATTAGATACAAAAACAGGATCTGAAAACCTACATCTTCAATCAATATTCGTTATTGGATATTCAATATTCCTTTACTTCCCGATCACCAAATTTTCAATAAAAAACTCCATCATTCGATCACGATTCAAAGCCGTATGTCCTTTATCTGGACCAATCTGCACCTCAAAACTTTTACCTGCTTTTTGTAAAGCATTAATTAATTGAAGCGAGTTTGAAGGGTGAACATTATTATCCTGCGTTCCAAAAAATATCATTAACCGCCCTTGCAATTTATCCGCATAATTCATCAAGTTAGAAGCATCATAACCTTCCTTATTATTTTCCAATAAATTCATATATCGCTCTGTGTAAATATTATCATAATTCCGCCAGTCGGTAACTGCAGAGTTAGCACAAGCTACATGAAAAACATCGGGATGCCTGAGCAAGCAAGTTGCAGCTGTAGTTCCTCCATAAGAAGTTCCATAAGCTCCTACTCTATCTTTATCGATATAAAGTCGATCATGTAAAGATTTTATACCTGCCGCGAAATCATCCATTTCTACAATACCCAGACGACCATAAAGCGCATCATGAAATACTTTGCCACGTCCTCCTGCATTTCGACCATCAATATTCGCGATTATAAATCCATACTCTGTAAGACTATTTGGGTAAGCAAAATTTTCTCGAAAAGCATTCGTTCCAGGGCCACCATAATTACTTAGCAAAACCGGGTATTTTTTATTCGGATCAAAATTCGAAGGGAAGTGCAACATCCCATGCAACTCGGTTTCTCCATCTGCAGAAGTGAAGGTAAACACCTCTACTTTTTTCAAACCTAAAGCTTCAAATTTGCTCATATCACTCTTTGCTAATTCAGCAACAACTTTACCTTTTGCATTAACCAAATTCGTAAAAGGAGGAATATTATGGGTTTGAGCTATATCAATAAAATGCTTTCCGCCTGGTGCAATGCTTACACGATGATGAAAAGCAGGATCAGTTAAACGCTTATTTTTTCGCCCGTCTAAATTCACCCGATGCAATTGCATTTTCATATGATTATCTCCACTTCTCGCCATGTAGTACATACAACCTTTATCTTCATCCACTTCAATAATATTAGAGACTTCAAAAGAATGATCACTCAATTTATTCAATAATTTTCCGCTAATATCGTATAGATAATAATTGTTAAATCCAGATCGCTCTGAAGCCCAGATAAACCGCTTGCCATCTTTTAAAAATTGCATCTCCGGCGAATTCCTCGTATAGCTTTGCAACCATTCTTCGCGAACAATAGTCCTGGTTTTACCGGTATTAGGATCAGCAGCAGCATACTCCATAATATTCTGACGTCGATTCGTTCGATGAAAAAGCAATTCTGTTCCATCTGGTGACCACTCGATTCCGTAGAGGTAAGTTCCAACTTCGTC
This sequence comes from uncultured Saprospiraceae bacterium, assembly GCA_964467425.1. Classification (GTDB taxonomy): domain Bacteria; phylum Bacteroidota; class Bacteroidia; order Chitinophagales; family Saprospiraceae; genus JAHDHW01. The sequence continues at coordinate 722 of CAYXQH010000090.1, read as the reverse complement.
ATCACTAAATGCCTTTCCATTTCTAACATCCAGGGTGATCGTTTTTTTCGTTTCTAAATTATAAATCAAAATATCAACAGGCAGGTTTTTAGCACCTACTTTCGGATATGCTTCAATCTCCACAGAATCTTGAATCTTAGTCTGATCATACAGTACATAATACTTTTTCGCTTCCTTTTCTTCAAAACGGTAAAAAGCAATTTTCTTACTATCAGGCGACCACCACATTGCTGTATTTTGACCAAGCTCCTCTCCATAAACCCAAGTCGCAATTCCATACTTAAGTTGAGTTTTCATATTTCCATCCTCTGTAATAGCCATAGGACTAGAACCATCCAATTTACTAATCCACATATTCCGATTTTCAGTATAGGCATTATAGGTACTATCTGGCGAAACAGCCGATGGATATTGACGACCTCTGGCAGGACCATTATTCCACCATCTTCTCCTTGGTCTTTGTAGAGAATTACCAAGCTCATTTGTTTTTCCGGATTTAACAATATATTCAAATGACTTCCCATCTTTCCGATACTCAAATGAGCTACCATCCTCTTTCCATTCAACAAATAAGGTCCCCATCTTAATAGATCGTCTGATTTGAGGGGAGACCTTCTTATATTGATCATAACCCGGCATCTTTTTGAGTCGATCTTGTGCAGTTAAATAGTTGGTATTAATTGAAAAAAGAATCAATAAAGAAAAAGAGAAAAAGAATTTCA
>CAYXQH010000089.1:0-13745 GCA_964467425.1 uncultured Saprospiraceae bacterium | reverse complement strand
ATTTTTTTGGCTTACTACTTAGGTCAAACTTTCCTTTATATTCAATAAAAACACCTTTAAATAATGAAAAATCAATTCGCCAGCTTTTTTTTATTTATTTTCTTTTTGTCTCTAATTCATGTTCCTTTATCTGCTCAAGTGGCAATTGAAGGCATGAATAAGGAAAAAATCATCATTGATCAGAAATTGATGATGCCAATGCGAGACGGTATTCGATTGTGTACCGATATTTATCGACCGAAAACGAAGGAAAAAGTGCCGGTTGTTTTTGTAAAAACACCATATAATTTTAATTCCTGGAGAGATGGAGAAGAATCTAAGCGTGTTCATGATACTGCAAAGGAGTATATTGAAAAAGGATATGCCTATGTTGTTCAAAATGAACGAGGACGATATTTTTCAGAAGGCGACTGGGATATCCTCGGTCCTCCCATGACGGATGCTTATGATGCCTTCACCTGGTTAGCAGAACAAGATTGGTGTAATGGAAAGATTGCAACGATAGGTTGTTCTTCCACTGCGGAATGGCAAATGGCTTTCGCAGCATTGGATCATCCAAATCATACAGCAATGGTTCCTGCAGGCTACGGAGCAGGAGTAGGGAAAGTTGGAAAATTTCACGAACAAGGAAATTGGTATCGAGGTGGTGCCGGGCAGATGTTGTTTACTTCTTGGCTATACTCTGTTCAGAATGATGAAATTCGACCTACTTTTCCAAAGGATGCAACACAAGCTCAATTGCAACGTGCTTCTCGATATTTTGACCTCGCTCCAGAACGCGCAAAGGTAGACTGGTCTGAAGGACTCACTCATTTGCCAATCAAAGATATTATCACGAATAAAAATGGGCCAGTGGGTATTTATGAAGAGATGATTACCCGAAAGCCGAATGACCCAAAGTGGTATACCGGAGGTTTGTATCATGATAATATGCCGTTTGGTGTTCCTAGTCTTTGGATTGCTACCTGGTTTGATGTTTCGACCGGACCTAACCTGGCTTTATTTAATCATGTTCGTGAAAATGGAAAAGATCAGGAGGTTAAGGATAATCAATATTTAATCGTAGCTCCGACCTTACATTGCCGATATAAGCGTGCTACTGAAAATACGATGGTTGGCGATTTGAATGTAGGTGATGCGCGATTGGATTATGATTCGATTACCTATGAATGGTTTAATCATTGGTTGAAAGGGAATGATAATGGTTTTCTTAAAACTTTTCCAAGAGTACATTATTATACGATGGGCGCCAATAAATGGCAAACGGCTGAAGCCTGGCCACCAGAAGATGCCAAAATGCAAACGTATTATTTGAATAGTCAGGGCAGAGCGAATAGCTTGTTTGGGGATGGTAGTTTATCGAAGAAGAATCCTGGTGCTAATACAACAGCAGATCAGTTTACTTATGATCCTTTTAATCCGGTGCCCTCTTATGGTGGAAATGTTTGTTGTACTGGTAATGCGGTCAAAGGTGGATCTTTTGATCAAAGTCAGATGGAAACCCGCAATGATATTTTGGTATATACATCGGAAACCCTGAGCGAAGGGGTAGAGGTTAGTGGATTTATTGAATCCACTTTATATGTTGGTTCGGATGCTAAGGATACAGACTTTACCATTAAATTAATCGATGTTCACCCTGATGGAAAAGCGTATAACCTGGATGAAACCATTTTAAGAGCAAGGTATCGCGAAGGTTTCGATAAAGAAGTTTTTATGAAAAAGGGTCAAGTCTATAAATTAGAAATGAGTCCAATGTCAACGAGCAATTATTTTAAAAAAGGCCATAAAATTCGAATTGAAGTTTCTAGTAGTAATTTTCCACGATTTGATCGAAACTTGAACACGGGAGGAAAAAACTATGATGAGTCGGAAGGAGTTCAGGCGCATAATATGATTTATCATTCTGAAAAATATCCTTCGCAAATTCGTTTGCCTATAAGAGACTAAACATTTTTCAATTTTAATCGTCTATTAGAAAGAAGAGTTAAGTTAATTGGCTCTTCTTTAAAAACATTTTTTTAACCAAACCCGAATAAGATTTTTAATTCAAAAGGATAACAGATGGAACTGGAAATATTGAATTCTATCGATGTGCCATTTATTTATTTTAAAATTTTTATTCGTTACCTGATTGTTGCAGGGATTGCTTTTGGCGTTTATTATTTAGCCTTTCGAAAACAACTTGCCTGGAAAAAAATTCAAGACAAATTTCCAAAAACTAAAGATTATCGTAGAGAATTTTTTTATTCCGCTATTTCAATTGGTATATTTTCAGTAATAGCATGGACTGTTATCATGGGCCCTTTAAGGCCTTATAACTTTTTATTTAATGATTTATCCAGCAAACCCTGGTGGTATTATGCCTTGACATTCCCGCTGATGTTTCTGCTACATGACACCTATTTTTATTGGACGCATCGCCTGATGCATCATCCAAAGCTTTTTAAAATCTTCCATCTTGTTCATCATAAATCTATCAACCCTTCGCCTTGGGCTGCCTATGCTTTTCACCCAACTGAAGCTGTTGTTGAAGCAGGTATTTTGGTACTCATTTCATTTACGATTCCTACTCACGTAATTTTCATTGCTACTTTCTTTTTGCTATCCATTGTTTATAATGTGTATGGTCATTTGGGCTATGAATTATACTCTAAAGGTTCGAATAAACATTGGTTTAAAAAATGGATGAATACGTCGATCAATCATAATATGCATCATAAACATTTTGATGGAAATTATGGCTTGTACTTTACGTTCTGGGATGAAATAATGGGGACAACGCATTCGGAGTATCATGCAACTTTTGAAAAAATTACAAGCCGAAAAAAATTAGCAAAATAAAAATATGTAAATAGACTGTTAACTTTTGGGTGGATTTGAATTTTATGTCTATATTAGTTTAATGTATTGACATCAGAGAATTTTTTTTCAATACAGACCTTATTTATTCGTTCCAAAAACTTACTATTAAACGTACTTTGAGAAAAAGTTTAGTAACTCGTTTTAGTTTCTGCCGCTTGTAGAACTAAGACAAGATTTACTCTTTTTGTTTGACCCGTTAAAACAAAAACGAAAGAAAACAATATTGTTAACCCTTAAAAGCTAAACCTTTCAACTGTATTCAAACAGTAATTAAGTATGTTTTACATGCGGTGTTATTTGCTCATATTCAATGCACTAAGGTGTTTTGTCTTGAAGGGACTCTTTTAATGTATTTCAACAGAAATATGTTGAGCTTGATTGTTTTGTAGCAACACTATACTTAAAACACCAAATTTCTTGGGGAGAATTTATTGAAAATATAGTTCTCGAGCTCCTATAATGACGGAGACTCGAACTAGATAGCTATGTAATTTTTTAAACCTCATTTTATAAACTAAAATTTTCACAATGAAAAAACATTTTAAATTAGTTTTTACACTAATGTTTTTTGGATTGTTTGCAATGAGTACTTCACTCGCGCAAAATTATCCAGATGCAACTATGTCTTCTGACGAAGGAATCAGCCTGACAGAAGAGAGCCCATTGGGTAGTAAGTACGAAATCGATTTTTCAACACTCAACTGGACACCGCAAATTGCACAACAAGCTGCAATGTATCTAGATCAAAAATCTAGCTTGATTACTGTTGAAGTAGATTATGAAAATTCACGATTGATACTCCATCTTGCTGTGGATAATCCGATGGCGCAATCTTGGAAGTTGAAACATTGGAATGACCATCTTTCAACGGTTAAATAACCCCTTTGTCAAATTAAAATAAAATTGAAAACATGATACAGAAAAAACATATTTTTACCGTATTATTTCTAACACTTCTATGCGGAGTATCCATCGCTCAGACGATGATGCCGCTGCCTCCTCAGGCAACTACCTTTACTGGATTGACCAGAGGATATTTCTTTACAGCACCAACTAATTTTACGATTACAGAAATTGGTGTGCCTACAGATGCAAGTACAGCTAGTCAAAGTGTAGCCATTGTTACTATGCCAGTTAACCCTCCTGCTTTTCCTGGTAATACTTCAGCTTATACTGTTGAGTTTTTGGCTCAGAATGTTCCTGGAGCAGCAATGATTCCAGTTAATGTTCCTATTACTGCTGGAACGGTAGTTGGGATACTTGGTAGTAGAGGTGCCAACTCTACAAACTCTTATGGACAACCTAATCCTTTTAATACCACTTTACTTGGTCAGCCTGTTTCATTAACTCGTTTTTTGATGCAGAGTGATTTACAATTTAATTTTCCATTCCCAGTTTCTACAGAAGCTGGTACTAATAATAATAATATTGGACGTGTAAATATCACGGTTATGGAGCCAGGAGTTGCCGGAGACTGTGGTGCTGCCTCAGATCCAAAATGTAATCTTACTTCTTGTGTGAATATTGTTTGTCCTCCGGATCAGACGGTAGCTTGTATTGATGATGTAGTGATTGATGCTATGGATGCAAATGCTGTAGGTACTTGTGGTGCTATAGCAGGGCAGTGGGTAACGCAGCCTTGTATTTCTGGTGCACCAGGTTGTCCTGGAACTGAGTATGTATTTACTTACAAAGCAGTAGATGTAAATGGAAATATTGGTTGTTGTGATCGAACGATTACCATTGATAATACACCAGCAGTAATTACGCTTCCTCCTGGAGGAGTCGTGAATTGCTATGAAGATATAGAAGCTAGTGTAAATGATGCAATGGTTTCAAATACTTGTGCAGAATATGAACTCTATCTTGATGCTCCAACGGTAGTTGGTGAATTGGGATGTCCTGGTTCGCAATATATTTTCACCTATAGAGTGATTGATGTTTGTGGAAGAACCTCAGAGGCAACTAGAACCTTTACACAAGCAAATACAGCTCCTCCAGTTATTCAAGCACCTATTGATATTACTTGCGAATGTCTTGGAGGTGTAAATCCGAATCCAAATAATGCTACGGTGACATCAGCATGTGATGCTGGTTATGATGTAACGGTAACAGGACCAGTGATTATTGGTGCGCTTGATTGCCCAGGTACTCGGTATATATATACTTATACTGTTACAGATGATTGTGGAAGATCAGCAACGGATCAACAGACCTTTACAGTTGCTAACGGACCTCCTGTATTTGCAGGATGTGTAGAAGATGACTGGCTACAATTTAACTGTGAAGACTATGGTGGAGAAGCAGGAACGATCGCTGCGATCGAAGCCTACATCGCTTCTGTAGAAGCATACTCTTCTTGTGGTGTACAGCTAAATGTTTTGAATAATTTCAATTCAAATAATATTAATACTTGTATTAATAATGGTATCAATACGATTACATTTAGAGCTTTTGATACTTGTGGGCGTCAGTCTTTCTGTACAACTACTTATGTTGTAACAGATACCGAAGCTCCAGACATCATTGAAGATGCACAAGATCATTGGGAGATTTGTAATTATAATACTCCGGATAATTTTGATGATTGGGTAGACGATAATGGAGGAGCAGTAGCTTACGACGGTTGCTCGACTACCAATGTGAGTTGGTCAACGATACCGTTTAATCCTTCGATTAATTGTATGGGTGCTTCAGGAGTTACTTCCGTAACCGTAACTTTTGTTGCTACAGATAACTGTGGAAATAGTGCTTCTACTACCGCGACGTTTAATGCCTTTATGGGTGGAAACGATATGGTAGCACAAGATTCTGATATTACTGCAGAAGAAAACCGTGCAACAGGTACCAATGATAATGAAGTTCCTGATTTGGATGTTGATTTAAATCAGACAGATTTAAACACTGCTAAAGAAGGAACCCTGACATTATATCAAAACCGTCCGAATCCTTTTAAAGGACAAACGTTGATTAGTTTCAATCTACCTGAAGCGACTAAAGCAACATTGACGGTTTATGACATTAATGGTCGTACCTTAAAAATAGTTACAGAAAATTATGCTGAAGGGTATAATGAAATAAGCATCAACAGAAGTGACTTAGGAGCAACCGGTGTACTTTACTACCGATTGATGACTGATAAAGAGGCTGTCACTAAAACGATGTTAATTATGGATTAAACCGCTTTTTGTAAAGCAAAGCAAAAGTTTAGTTACTAGAGAGTTATCGCTTGCGATAACTCTCTTTTTTTTTGAAAAAATCTATTGTTTTATAGACTTTATGAGGGTTTTGTTCTCTTTAAGAGTATAGGAGGAGTGTTTTAAGAAGATTTTCTGATTTTTATAAAATATCACCCATATGGGTGGGAAATAAAATAATCTTGCGTGGTAATTTTGTTTTTAAACACATGTATTTTCAAGACGACTTTTTTTAATTAACCAAAAAACCTTAGAGAAAACAAAAACAAAAACATCTTTTCAATTCATTCTCCATGTAATGTAGGATAAGTGAATGCATAACGTATTACACTAATCACCTTGTTCCAAAAACGTACTTGTATTTAAATGCTTTTAGTGTTTGAACACTAATAAATTATCTGGATGTCAAAGATTCATTTGTGGATCGATGACCTATGCATTTGTTTGCCTGCATGAAAATATAATTAATCAGGATTTCAATCACTTATGAATAAATATTTTTTTCACTCTTAAATTATCAAAATGAAAATGATCTCCTTTTCAAGGGGACCCCAAAGCGGGATTCCTCAATTTTTTAAAAATACTAAAATAAACAAAAGGCTTTTTGGGCTGCTTTGTGTACTTAGTATGAGCTTTATGTTCTCTTACACGGCTAATGCTCAAGGACCAACATCTACTTGCGATGACCCTATAGAAGTTAGTTCGACGATTTGTGGAAACGATACAAGTCCAAATACACCTTCAGGACAATGGGGTCAGCTCCCTAATGATGGGATTATAACCATTCTTTTTGGTTTTCCAGGTGGTGCATTTATCCCTATTGATTTGAATTGTCTGGATGATGATATGGATGCAGTAGGAGATATGGAAATAAGATTAGCCAGTTCTGCGTTTGTTCCAGGACCTAATCCTTCTTGTGGAATTTATTTAGAAAATGTCTACGACATCAGAGACTCTGATGGAAACGAATCACTAAACTTAGTAACCGTTCTAGTTAAGTTTACAGGCTGTAATGCTGATGTTGTCCCTCCTGTAGTGACTTGCGCAGAATTTTCTAATACTTTCGATGCTTGTCCTAGTGGTTTTGGTCCTAATACCCCAAACGGAGATTGGATTCCAATGCCGGCAAGTGGCATGATTAATAATGCCGTTGGTGGTATTTTTACTTATGTTATGGATGTCTCTACTTGTATCACAGATGATGTTAGTGCATTAGGGGAGATGGAATATACCTTGGTGGATTCTTATTCAGAAAACTCAGTACCAGGCTGTTCCATTGATCTTATCAATGAATTTGGGGTAAGAGATGCTTGCGGAAATGTTTCTGTTGCCAATATTATTTTTAGAGGAACGATTCAGTTTACTGGAACAACACCTCCAGTCATTACTTGTCCAGCTAATGTAATGGTCAATACTGGAACATCCATTAATCCAGCGGTTACAGGAATGGCTACTGCAACTACTGATTGTGGAAATGCGACCGTCACTTTTGCAGATAATACGACAGCAGCTTGTGGAATAGATGGCGTAATTACTCGAACCTGGACCGCAACAAATGGTTGTGGACAATCAAGTACTTGTGATCAAATTATTACGCTAAATGATGTGACTCCACCAAATGTTACCTGTGCAGAATTTACAGGAACATTCAATCGTTGCCCTGATCCAATTGGTCCAAATACACCAAGTGGAGATTGGATCCCTGTTCCAGCATCTGGTATGTTCCTAACCGCAGCAGGAGGGAGCTCAATCATTACAGTTGATCTTAATGGTTGTGTTACTGACGAATGCAGCGATTTTGGAGATATGGAATGGATGCTTGTAAGTTCTTTTGAGGAAAATAGAGTGCCCGGATGTTCCGTTGATATTCTCAACGAAATCAGGATTAGAGATGGCAGTGGCAATGAATCTACAAATACAATTTTTACCCGTAGTACCATGCAGTTTGATGGACCTGCTCCTATTATTACTTGCCCTGCAAATGTAATGCTTGAATGTGGAGCGTCAACTGATCCAGCTAATACAGGAATGGCAACAGCGACCTCTGGTTGTGGAACACCAGCGATTACTTTTGTAGATAATATGGTTTCTACTTGTGGAATGGCCGGAACGATTACTCGAACCTGGACCGCTACGGATGGTTGTGGACAAACAAGTACTTGTAATCAAACGATTACACTTACGGATACAACAGTGCCAGAAGTTACTTGTGCAGAATTTCAAACAACTTTTTCTGGTTGCCCTGATCCAATTGGCCCAAATACGCCAAGTGGAAACTGGTTGTCTTTACCACCAAACGGTATGATTAGTACTGCAGTAGGTGGTATTTATGTAGCTACCCTAGATTTATCTACGTGCTTAAGTGACAATTGTAGCGACTTAGCCGGTTTAGATTATATGATTTCAGATTCTTATTCTGAGAATCGAGTACCTGGTTGTTCAGTAGACATCATCAACGAATTTATGATCAGAGATGCCTGCGGAAATGTTTCTCCTGTTAAATTTAATTTTAGAGGAACAATTCAGTTTGATGGACCTGCCCCAGTGATTACTTGCCCAGCAAATGTAGTCGTTGAATGTGGAAATCCTACTGACCCAGCTAATACAGGAATGGCAACAGCAACTTCTGGTTGTGGATCACCTGCGATTACTTCCGGAGATGTTTTTGTGGCGGCTTGTGGAAATACAGGAACGATCACTCGAACCTGGACTGCTACAGATGGTTGTGGAAGAACAAGTACTTGCCAACAGACGATTACCATTGTCGATACGACACCTCCTACGGTTACTTTACCAGCTAATGTCACCTTAGATTGTGGTGAAGATACGTCACCTGCAAATACCGGTACAGCTACTGCTTTGGATGTTTGTGATGGTGCTCTTTCTGTAAGTCATGTTGATGATAATCAAGTTAAAACATGTACAGGCGGAACAATTTTACGGACATGGACCTCAACTGATGTTTGTGGAAATACAGCGAGCGAAATACAAACGATTATTGTTTTACCTCCTCCTGGACCAACCATTGTTTGTCCAGCAGATTTTGTGGTATCCTGTGAAGATGAGATTAATTTGGATCCAAATGATGCGATCGTAACTACGAGCTGTGATTTAGGATACACGGTTTATATAAAACAGCCATTAGCAGTAGGTGCGCCTGGTTGTAATGGTACTGTTTATACTTACATTTATAAAGTGGTAGATGATTGTGGAAGAGTAGCTAAATGCGAGCAACAAGTCTTGATCCAAAATACGCCTGCATCGATCAGTGCACCTGCGGGCGGAATCGTTGATTGTTTTGCAGATATTGATCTATCAGTAGGGGATGCAACCGTAAATAATTCTTGTGCGGCATACAATCTATATTTAGATGCTCCAACGATTAATGGACCAATCGGCTGTCCAGGAACTACCTATACTTACACCTACCGATTACTGGATGTTTGTGGAAATAACATTGAAGAGGATGTGGTATTTACCAATGCTAATACGCCTCCTCCAACGATTCAGGCACCAGATGATTTAGTGACTATGTGTCTTGGTGGAACGAATCCAAATCCTGATGAAGCAATTGTTACGGCAGCTTGTGATGCGGGATATGATGTAACGGTTACAGGACCACAGATTATTGGAAGTATGGATTGTCCGAATACGAGATATCGATATACTTATACTGTGACTGACGAATGTGGAAGAACAGCAAGTGATATTCAGGACTATTTTGTACAAAACGGCCCACCTGAATTTTATGGTTGTGAAGAAGATAACTGGTTGCAATTCAACTGTGAAGATTATGGTGGTGAAGGAGGAACGATTGCTGCGATAGAAGCTTATATCGCTTCAGTAAAAGCCTCTAGTTCTTGTGGTGTGAATTTGAATGTGGTTAATAATTTTAATTCTAATAATATCAATACTTGTTATAATGGAGTGCCACAGAGTATTACCTTTTTTGCAACGGATAATTGTGGTAGGACTTCCACTTGTACGACGTATTATGTGGTAACGGATACGGAAGCACCAGATATTTATTTAGATGCGGAAGATCATTGGGAGATTTGTAATTATAACTCTCCTGCTAATTTCCAGGCTTGGGTAGATGATAATGGGGGAGCGGAAGCATATGATGGCTGTTCTAATGATAATGTATCCTGGTTTACTATCCCGGCAAATCCTACCTTCAGTTGTATGGGTGCTGCAGGAATTACTTCAGTAACGGTAACCTTTGGTGTAGTTGATAATTGTGGAAATACTTCTACGACTACTGCAACCTTTAATGCATTTATGGGAGGTGGAAATGATATCATTGGGGAAGATACTGATGTGACTTTAGAGAATGCGCAAGAAACTAAAGATGGAGTAGTCCTTTTCCCTAATCCTGCGGATACACGAGTGTACGTTGACTTGAAAGAATACGAAAGTCGATCAGCTGTTATTCGGATTTATAATGCGCTGGGCAGGTTGGAAGCAACAAAAGTAGTAGAAGAGATTGGGACAACACCGTATCAGTTTAATCTTTCAGGTTACTCGAGTGGTGCCTATGTAATGTCTGTAGACATTGACGGAACCAAACGGATTGCTAAACGTTTTATAGTGACGGGATTGAATGATTATAAAAGATAGGGTCTTTTAAGTTAGAACCTTGAAAGAAAATATACTGGCAAGTTTTTAATTTGTCTAGTTTAAAAACAATAGCTTTACTATGGAGAGAGTTGTCGCTTGCGATGACTCTCTTTTTTTAGATGTAAGACTAAAATCGAGGCTATAGGCTTTTCAATTTTTATAAAAAAATCTATTTAAAATTTTAATAGAAATAGAATACTCTTTTGTATCTTGGTGTAAGAAATAAAACTTAATCACCTAGAGTTTTATCCTAATGCTTAAAAATCACGTTCCAAAAGCTGTTGTTTTTTAAGTACATATTGAAAACATATTTTGAGACAAATGTTTTTGTTTATAACCCTAAAAGATTAAACCAGTCTACTGTTTGTCTCTCCGAATTTTGTACTTACCTTTTGTTTAATGAGTTGATTGCTTTACCAATGTAGAGCCTATGTCTTTTTCGTAAACTTCTGTTTATGTTGGACAAGTTTCTTATTTCAACTTATAAGGGAGAATTTATAAAAATTAGTTTCTGAGTGATCGTATTTACATATGCTCAGGTTAGATACTTATGCGTTTTATAAACCTCATTTTTAAATCAAATAAAAACATATGAAAAACAAATTTTACGATTTTGGAAAATGGAAAACTTTGACTCAATGCTTAATTCTTTCTTTATTACTATTTTCTTCTCAAGCACTAGTTGCTCAATTGAATGAAGGTGGAGTACCAAAAAGTTTTGGGAGTACAGTCAAAGCAAACATTGATAGTAAAGTGATGCCTCCCATAGATTTGGCAAAACTTGAAGCAGAAGATAGAATCAATGACACTAAAAAGATGCCTTACCGAATTGCTTCGACAGAAAAGGTTTCTTATGGTTTGAATACTTCCGGCACTTGGGAGGATTTAAATAACGGGGATAGACTTTGGCGTTTGGAGATTAACTGTCCTGATGCTAAGGGAATTACCCTTTTGTATGACGATTTTCATATGCCACCTGGAGCACAGCTTTATTTATATAATGAGGATAAAAGTCAAGTGTTAGGAGCATTCACAGAACGCAATAATAAATCTCATAGAAAATTTGCCACAGCTCTTACACGAGGAAGTTTTGTAACAATTGAATATTACGAACCTTCAAATGTAAAAAATCAGGGAGCACTTAATATCTCTCAGGTAGGCCATGTCTATCGTGGGATAGGTGAAAATAATGCACAATTAGGAAATTCCGGAAATTGCCAGGTAGATGTTAATTGTTCTCCTGAAGGAGATAACTGGCAAGATGAAAAGAAAGGTGTTGCCAAAATATTAATTAATGGTTCAGGTTTGTGTACTGGGTCTTTGATTAATAATGTAGAACGGGATTGCCGACCTCTTTTCTTAACAGCGGATCACTGCCTGGGTAACGTTGACGCAATAGCAAATCCTAATGCGCCAGGTTGGGTTTTTTATTGGAATTTCGAACGTACAGGTTGTGCAAATTTATTGGACCCTGTTGATGATTCTCAAACGACTACCGGAGCGGTGTTATTAGCTAATGCTGGCCAGGAAATTAATAATGATCCAGCTAGTGAAGCATCAGATTTTGCATTGTTTGAATTATCAGAAAACCCTTCTGATGCTTATGATGTCTATTTTAATGGTTTTGATGCTTCTGGTGCTACAGGTACCGGCGGAGTAGGGATCCATCATCCAGGAGGAGATGCTAAGAAAATAGCGACTCATAACTTGACTCCAACCTCCGTAGTCAATAATAATTATTGGAGAATTTTGCCATGGCTTGCTACTGCAAATGGACAAAGTGTTACAGAAGGTGGGTCTTCAGGATCTCCACTTTTTAACTCAACAGGAAATATTATAGGGCAACTCTTTGGTGGCTTTCAGGGTGGACAGCCTAATTGCACAGATCCAGATGCTGATGAAGGGGACTATGGTCGATTGGATGTATCTTGGAATTTTGGCGCTACAGCTACTCGGCGATTAAGAGATCATTTAGATCCGAATAACACCGGAACGACAATAGTCGCTGGAGCCTCAGGAAATACGCAATGTTGTCAACTCGTTGTGAATTGTGCACTTATTACTGATCAAACCTTAAGCTGTCGTGCAGATCTTCCTCCAGTAGATTTTAATTTACCAATTATTACTGAATCTTGTGGTGATGTAACTCTTTCAGCATTAACAATAATTCCTGGAAACTCTGGTTGTCCAGGCGATGAGGTTTCCATAACACGTACTTATTTTATCCAGGATGACGAAGGTAATATGGCAGAATGTATGCAAACATTCACCGTAATCAGCAATGTATTGCCAACGATTGTTTGCCCAGCGGGTGGAGTTGTGGAATGTGCTACAGATATTTCAGTAAGTCCAAATGATGCAGTAGTAACTTCTGAGTGTGGAACTCCTGTTACTTCAGTAAGTGGGCCAGTTATTAACGGTACGCCGGATTGTCCCTTTACAACTTATACGTATACCTATACGGTGACCGATGATTGTGGTCGGACTGCGAGTTGTCCTCAAGTATTTACTATCCAAAATGCGGAACCAACAATTGTTTGCCCAGCTGATATGTTTGTAGAATGTGCTGCAGATATCGTGGTGAATCCAGCAAATGCTGTAGTAACTACCTCTTGCACACTAGGATTCAATACGATAGTATCAGGTCCCGTAATTATTGGTCAACCTGATTGTCCTGGTACGATGTATATGTATACGTATACGACAACAGATGATTGTGGACGGACAGCAGAATGTAAACAAGTTTTTACCATTCAAAACACTGGACCTACTATTACCTGCCCTGCGGATATTATTGTTTCCTGTGAAGATGAAATTAATCTTGATCCAAATGATGCGGTAGTAACTACTTTTTGTGGATTAGGTTTTACGGTGTACATCAAGCAACCTCTACAAGTTGGTGCTACAGGATGTAACGGTACAGTATATACTTATATCTATAAAGTAGTTGACGAATGCGGACAAGTAGCGAAGTGTGAACAACAGGTTTTAATCCAAAATACGCCTGCGAGTATCAGTGTGCCAGCGGGTGGAGTAGTGGAGTGTTTTGAAGATATTGATATT
>CAYXQH010000088.1:0-13780 GCA_964467425.1 uncultured Saprospiraceae bacterium | reverse complement strand
TATACGACATGGATGATGGAAACATTGGGTGTTCGTCCTGGCATTACGTCGCCGGGAGCAATTTATTATTATGCTTGTGGCGAACATTTAGTTGATAAATTAAACCCTGAAGAATCTTATATTGAAAAATTACTACCCCCAAAAATTGCTTTAGATCGTGCTTATATTGACCGGGCGAATATTTTTTCGGATTTTGTTGAAATTGGTAGAACAGGATTTGCCATTATAGGTCACATAATGGGCTTTACAGTTCTACCAGCCAAACAAGATGTTAAAAAGGCCAAAGAAAATTGGTCAGATATCCCTCTTGAAACGTTGGCTCGAAAATATTCTAAGAGTGGTTTTTGAGAATGCAATGCGATTAGGAATTGATGCATCAAATATCCGCGGGGGGGGCGGGTATACTATTTTAGCCGAACTTCTTAAGTGTTATAAGTTGAATGATTTTGGCATTAACGAAATTAAGATATGGGCAAATTCCGAAATATCCAAAAAAATATTTCAGTCAAATACAAGTTTAAATGTTATAAACGTCAAAGAGCTTGATGATGATTTTGTCACAAGATTTAGGTGGCGCCAATTTAAGTTTCCTGAAATCGCAAGACAATCGGTTGATTTATTACTCATTCCAGGGGGTATGCCGATTGTTAAGGGGATGAAAAATGTTAGTATGTCTCTGAACTTACTCCCATTCATGCCGGATGAATATAAACGAGACGGCTCGTTTGTTCAGAATTTAAAATATATCATACTTAGACGCTTGAATTATGATTCCCTCACACAATCAAATGGCGCTATTTTTTTAAATGAGAATGCCCGTGATGTTATTTACAAAGAGAAAAAGATTGATCAACCTTATGCGATATGTCCTTTAGGCGTTGATGAACGTTTTTTTCTCGATAATCGAGACATTAAACCAAATAAGGATTATAGCTTCGAGACACCTTTCAAATTCATCTATGTATCCACTGTCAATTCCTATAAACATCAATGGGTTGTTACATCCGCTGTAAAACGCGCCAGAGATGATGGCTATCCTGTTACTATTGATTTTATCGGGGGAGGTTACCCAGCTTCTTTAAAGCGTCTCGAAAAGAGTATAGAAGACGCAGGAGGTGATAAATCTGGTTCAAAATATTTAGGAAAAGTTCCATTCGAAACCTTACACACTTATTATCATCAGGCTGATGGTTTTATCTTTGCGTCAAGTTGTGAGAATATGCCCAATATAGGTATTGAGGCGATGGCGGCAGCTCTGCCCATGGCATCAAGTAACTTAGAACCTATGAAAAGCCTTTTCAAAAATTGCTCGCTCTTTTTTGATCCTGAAGATGCAGAGACAATCACTTGGGCTATCAAACAAATATTCGATGATGCTGATTTGCGTAAAAAAATTTCGAATGCAGCGTATTCCAATGCGCAATCATATAGCTGGAAAAATTTTTATGAAACAAGTTTCAAGTTTATGAGAAAAATTTATCTTCAACCTTAAAGAGCTGATAAATATGTATCCCTTTTTCGTCCTGTAAAAATATTAGTTTTTTCAACAACTGCCAATAATGTCACAATACCTAAATTTAAGAAAACGCGGCCAACTGTGACTCCAACTGCAAAAGCTATAACGCTTTGTATCCGATAAGCTACTAGAGCGCTTATAAGAATAATAGCTAGGCTTACAAATTGTAGGACCATAGTGTGTCGTCTGAAATTAAATAGCTGGGCGACTTGCATGGTGGGACCGACGGAGACATTTATTGCTTGCCCAATGGCCAAAATCAAAAACATGCTCTGTATGCTTACAGTTTTACCAGCTAAAAAACTCGCGATGGTGTCCGCATTAAAAAATAAAAAACTAAATAATATCATGGCTGATGCGACATTAAGTAGTGTATTCCGTCTCACTCTATTAACAAGATCTGGGCTTTGCCCATTTTTAGCAATGAGAGAGAAAATGGGTGTAATCACCGGATTAGTTACGGATAGTGGCAAAGATATAATAGAAGTTAGTCTTGTAGCTAGGAAGTAAATAGCCGTTTCTACCGGTGTGAATATAACGGCGACTAGAATAACGTCTAGGTTTTGAGTTAAAGATTGGAAACTTTGTATCATCCAATTACGACGATCTATTTCAGTATCTATATTCGTTTTTACATATGGGGTTTTAGACAATGTTTTTAACCGGGATGAATAATACAAATAAAGTACGAAAGCCTGCAGAATAGCAGCTCCGACTAATATGTGTGTAATCACAGATTGATCTAATGTAAGTTCAATAATGAAAAAGAGAGTCAGGGCAGACAAAACTAAAATTCGCCAAATGCCATTTTTCACTAATTCGGAAATTGCTATTCTATTAAAGCTTCTAAACAGGGCTGCACTTGTTTCTCCAAATGAGAAAAGAAATGCTGTGAGCGTAATCCATAAGGATAACTCAATAGAGCTGAAAGTTACATAAGCTCCTATGGCAATAAGAGGCGTTAACATTAAACCACACCGCATGTTTTTCAGCAGTATATTACGCGTCGTTAAATGAGCTTCATCTATTTGTTTTGCTTTTACTAAAGGCGGAATTTTAATATAGCTTGCAGCTGATTGGCCATAGTTAAGGCAGATAGACGAAATTAAGATAAAAGAAGCAAATGGGCCCCAAAACCCTACGAGTTCAATATTACCAAAGTTACCAATGGCTGCGATCAATAAAAATTGTGAGGTCATTGATATAAGACGTGCGGAGGCTGAGTAAATGTACCCTTTCATTTTAATGAAACCCCAAAGTTATTCATTATCGGGCATAACTTACACTTAAATCTTTTGTATTTAAACTCACTGTTTTACGTAAACACATGACGAGGAATGCACTGATAGAGAATGTTACCGACATAAGCACGAGTCTAGCAAAATGTCCGCCGAAACAGTTAAGCGTTAAGATGGGTACATAACATAAATACAAGACCACGAAGAAATCATCATAAATCCAATGTGTAATAAACCTCCGATAAAAGAGCCCAATTGCAAATCCATATAAAAACATAATGGATATAACGCCCGGTATTCTAAAATTTAACCAAGCTTCTGAAATGAGACCTGGGGCTGTTCCCCCGCGTTTAAAAGACTTGGGAGCAAAACCTGAATGTTGATGATATTGTCTTATACGCCCGCCTAATTCTTCTGGTTTATTGGGCCAGTATTGCCGCGGAATGAATTGGGTCACAGGGTCAATATAGAATGTTGATCCTTTGAATGGAGGGACATGGTCAATCACTACAGTTGAAATAGCTGTCGCGACCAATCCACTAAAATTACTTGATAAAAATAATTCTTTTGTAAGTTGTGAAATCGGAATTTGGGCAGACGCATTAACATTATTGACAGTGTTTTTGCGTTCACTGGAAATAAATAGCACAAGAGAAATTGTCAAAAAAGTTCCAAGTATATATTGGTGGCTTTTGGTGAATTTAAACTTATGGGCGATAATTAACGCAATTGGCATAAAAGAAATGAGTAGGGTGGACCTTTTACTCAGAGTAATAGCGAAAATTAAAATAAATAAAATTGAAATACCAAAAATTATATTTCGATGACGCATGTTTTTATTCAGAAAAGCATAAACAAGTAAAAATTGGAAGAATATAACTGCGATGTTAAGTGCAAACCTTAGAGGGCCAAATCTAAATTCATTGCCCTGTCTATCTACTAAAACTCTTTTTGCTGAAAAGTCAGTCGAAAAACCTGTCTGAAGCAAATAAAGTACCAAAATACTAAAGAAACCCACGCAACATACCCAGAAAAGAAAAGGTTTGAATTGGACTGATTTTTTATCTTGTATTCGTTTTTTGGCTTCGGGCCAAATTTTTGATGCTAAATAACCAGCGCACATAGCTATAACGCCGAGAGCGAAAATTTGGCTACCGCTTTCAAATTCATTCAAGTTCAAATTTGAGAGTGTAAACCGTAAGCGAAAGTCATTTTGGTTCAAGGATAAAACTATGTAGCGGATAGAATTCCCGAATAATACGAGGTTATATAGTATGAATATAGGTGAAAAAATGACCAGTGAGCGAGAATATAATATAATTGCGGCGCAGAGAACCATCGGAACCCAGGTCGAAAAATTTAATGCTGAACTCATGCCTTGCTGAGTGAGTTCCAAATATAATAAAGTCAGAGAAATCAGGAGGGCCGTTAAAAATACATACGCTTTTACCATAAGACCTACTGACTATAATCTATATTATATTTATCTTTTAATTTCTGTATATCGTCTTTGAGTATATTTTTTAAATAAAGTTTTGCGTCTGATGGAATGCCATCAAAAGATTTTTTGGAAGTGTTTGCTTTCGAAATAATCTTAAGACCCGTCCGAATAAAAGATTTTGGTAAAATGAGTTTACTCCATTTCCTAAAGACATTATCGGTCTTAGTTAGGCGCTGTAAAGTTGGAAAACGTGCCTGACGTGTAACATTCGTCACGCATTGGGTCACTGAGAATGATTCAAGTCCTAAGAAATTGAATATTCTATTACAGACGTCTATAGGGTTTAATCGTAGGTCTTCACTTTTAAGAATAATAATATTCTCAGAATCAAAAAATTTTTCCAAACGTATGAGCGTTTTATAATACATACTCAACGGAACATGGTTTCGCACTAAATATGTTGATATATCATCTAAAAAACGATCTTGCTCAATCAGTTCATCTTCAAAGGTCTCAGCTATGTCATATTGTTTTGACTTTGCAAATGTATAACCAGAATAGGCCCTGCTAATGGGTTCGCGTAACATTACAATCAAGCGAACATTAGGGGATAATTCTTTCAAGCGCTCGCAGGCTATTTCACTCGCTGCTACACTTGTGTCTCTGACAAGTCGTAAGCTTTGCGGCTTAGAGCTAATAAATTCTGTGTTTATGTAAGATCTATATTCTTCTTGATAGTTTGTATCATGTAAAAAATAGGGCCATTGCCCAGTGCTGTGTGTTACAATATTTGGGTGTTGGGCCAACATTTGATGTAAGGATGTTGTACCACATTTTTGGACACCCGCTATGAGGACATCTATGGACACTTAATCTATCTTGCAGATTGCAATGAGCGAAAACCCGAAGGATGGGAACACTCTGGCTAAAAGTTTTTCGAAGGGTTTGAAAAATTTAAAACGTGTAAAAAAAGGTAGAGGGACATAATCCGTAACAATGTCTATATGTGAGACATCTAACTCTCCAGCCAAATTAGCAAATGAAGCATTATCCCAAGATAAAATTGGAGCTGAACTGTGTTTTTTGTTTATCAAAGCATTCGCAATTAAAGGTAATGTCATAGCGTTTGGAACTGCTAGAACAAATATGCCTCCAGAACGAACAAGGTGAATTAATTGCTCGAGTGTTTCATTAAATTCACGATCGTAATGCAAAACATGTGATGAAATAACGACATCAAATTGGTCTGAAATTTGAGGTAATTTTCCATCTGATGAAATCAGAAACTTTTTTTGTGTTTTTAGACTTTCAGCAGCTATATTTAAGCAATTCATGTCTATATCACTGATTGCAAACTCGAATTTTTTGGGGGCTAAGGCCTCAATTTCTATCAGTGTATTTCCAACACCACAGCCATGATCAAATATCTTTCCTTGACTCACGTTTTCTAAAACCTTTTTCGCAATCAGTGAGTGATAAGGTGTGGGCTTTTGTGAGTATGAAATAGTTTTGTTTTTATTGACTTCACTGTCAATTAAACGGCTTGTCATTTTGGTTTACTCCAGCGAGTTTTGTCGCCTAATTTACTTTTAGAGATAACGTTACCTATGAGCAATCATAATTTTGACGGAAGGGTTCGATTGATTTTCACCAATCGCGATTACCTATCTTACCATTAAGTGAGGAATTAACGGGTCGCTCCAAGAATGACAGCGCTTATGAGCGGAATAGTTTTAATGAAGTCATTATAAACTAGACGTCCAGTACTATCTTGAATAAATATAACATCATTGGGGTATATTAATGGGTCTCTGGCACCGGCAAGTTGAATGTCTTTTAAATTAACGAGTGAAACTTTTCTTTCCCCATCAATAATACGTGCGAGCATGACTTGTTCTTTGTTGGCTAACTCACTGGCTCCTCCTCCAAGTGCGACTGCTTGAGATAATTTGATTACTTCATCAATCTCGTAAACCCCAGCGTCATTAACAGCTCCATCGACAACGATTTTACCAAAGGTCTGCCCTTCCCGTTCAATCGAAACATTAGGGCTTACAAGGCAACAAGATTTATAGTTGTTGTATAAATTTGACTGAAGTTCAGGTATGGATAATCCGGCCACTTTGACAGTACCAATATGTCCTAAGAGAATGTTTCCATTCCTATCTACGGTATAATCGCCCGAAAACTCCCGAAACCCATTTACGGTTATCTTAACTTTGTCACCATTCATAAAAATTTCTTCGGGGTTTACCTGAGTGAAATTTGGATTTTCGTAGGTTGTAGCATCAAATATTTTGTTTGAGTTAAGGTTTGATTCACTGTTAAAGTTTTTGAAGTTTTTACCAGATGAAACACATCCAGTTGTGACAATACTCGCACAGAGGGAAAATGTAATATGAATACACTTTTTATGAAATGTTAGCATTCTAAAAGCCCGATGTAATTGTCTTTAAAACTAGGAGTATATTCATTAAAGGTGTTTATCAAACGCGCAATAGTAATACCAGTAGGCTATGCAGTAAAATATTGCTATTTTTATATTTTTACGTATTGGCAATATGAAATAATAACGTGTAGGCCATGTATGAATGGGCAATTTGCATATGACTTCTAGAATTATAGATTCTGATGGTGTTTACGGGCATGAAACTGGCTTACAGGGCAATAGTCTTATGAGCGTGGATTACAAGAACTCTGATGGCTTCAATATTGCGGAAATATTGCGGGTTTTACTGCGATGGTGGTGGCTAATAGCAGCCATTACTTTAATTTCAACTTTATTAACATTCTATTTCGTTAATAAAGTGACGCCTGTTTATATGGCATCGAGTATTATTGAAATTAAACAACAAGAGAGACAAATATTCGATCAAAACTCTGATGTTGAAAATTTTGTTGTAGATAGTGAATTCTTCAATACCCAAATCGAGCTTCTTAAAAGCGATTCATTAGCCGATGATATTATTAAGCAATTCAATCTGACGTCAGACTCGGAATTCGTAATAAATCCTGAGGGCTCTCGGGAGGCTAAGCGCTTATCTGCTATAAATAGTTTTTCAAATAAATTGCGAGTTGGTGCTGTCGGTAGAAGCCGATTAATTAGGGTTAGTTTTGAACACACGAGCCCTGATATGGCTGCAAAAATTGCTAATGCCGTAACAGATTCATTTATTACTTATAATCTTGAGAGAAAATACAATGCGACGTCTTATGCTCGGAGCTTTATTGAAGACCGTTTAAAGACAACGAAGGATATATTGGAAAGCTCAGAGCGTGAATTAGTTAAATATGCGTCTGATAACAACCTTGTAACCGTCAAAGACGGTCAAGGAAATGTATCTCCAGGGTTTCTAGCTTCGGAGTCCCTCATTGCGCTCAATTCTGAATTACTCAATGCGCGTACGGCTCGCATAGAGAAAGAACAAAAGTATAATATAGCTAAATCTAGTGAAACTCCTGTATCCGCTTCTGACACAGGGGTTTTGACTGATTTAAGACGAACCCACACTCAATTAACAGCAGAATATATGGAAAAAGGTGCGATTTACGTTCCAGAGTTTCCTATTATGAGAGAATTGCAAGAGCGCATAAACTTTATTGCGCAACAAATTGAACAAGAGGCCACTTCACTGGAAGGAAGAGGCTTATCGGCTTTAAAGGCTGAGTACGATATAGCCTTGGGAGCTGAGCAAGATATTCAAAACAGATTTCAGGCCTTAAGAGGATCATTTGAAGATATCCGAGATAAAAGTGTAGAATATAATATTCGAAAACGAGAAGTAGACACCAATAGGTCGCAATATGATGCTTTGTTACAACGTTTAAAAGAGGTCAGCATTGCTGATGATATTGGATCCAACCTAGTATCACTTGTCGATCGTGCAGAATCTCCCAGACTGCCATTCAAACCGCGTATATTATTATCGCTCATAGCGGCTGGATTTTTAAGCACCCTATTTGGTACTGCAATCGTTTTTGCGATGGAGTTTATTGATGATAGGATCAAGTCGCCTGATGATGTAAAGAATAAATTACGACAAGTCGTTATGGGCGTAATACCAGTGGCCAAGAACATCGTCAGAAAAGGCAAAGGACCAATAGGTGAATTGTCTGAGAATAAAAATCTTAAAGAGATCATGGATGTGCTGAGTAACCCTACATCTGCTATCGCCGAAGCCTATTCATCGTTAAGAACAAATTTGCAATTCTCTGGTCCTGATGGGGGACCTCGTGTTATCCATATTACAAGTACAAAAAGTGGTGAAGGTAAGTCTGTGTCCTCACTTGGATTGGCAATGCGTTACGCAGGGCTAGGTGACAAAGTTTTATTGATTGATGCTGATATGCGTTTGCCGACGTTCAAGACCGGAGTAAATGACAGTATTGGTTTGTCAGGGTTGCTAACATCTAATGAGAGCATTGAAGATAATATTCTACAGACAGCATTTGATAATTTATTTCTTCTACCTTCGGGTGCGAATGTACCTAATCCACCTGAAATTTTGTCTACCTATAGGCTGGCTGAAATTATTGATTATGTGAAAAGTAAATACTCTTACGTTATTGTAGACTCTCCACCAGTAATGGGATTGGCAGATGCCGCGATTCTTGCATCGAGTTGCGACGCATCGTTGCTTGTGGTCGAAGGCGCCCAAACACGTACACCTGCCGTTAAAGGGACATTAGATAGGCTCGTAGTTAGCGGTATTAAAGTGCTTGGCATTGTGATTACAAAATACACACAACAGGCTAGGGGCTATTATAATTATTATCAGTATAATTATGGAACAGCCTCAACAAATTATTCCGCCGCTTCAAAAGGGAAGAAGAGCAAAAATGCTATCAAGAAAGATTATATGGATATTATGACACCGAGATGAAACCGGCTTTAAAATTACTTTCTATATGGCTGCCTATATCCTTAGTTGGTGTGCTTATATACGCTATCTGTCATGTCCGGATAAATGCTGATAAGAATCTAAAAATATCAACTAAGTGGTCCCCAAAATATTCTGTTGCATTATTTAATAAAAATAAGAAATTGTTACGGCCTAATCTTAGCTCTACAGATGCAAAAGAAATACGTGCTAATGCTATTGAGGGCTTGATTAGAGCGCCCCTATCACACCATCCATTCGTACAAATGGGAGAGGTTAATGTTTACAGAAATGACCTTCTCGGCGCTCGTGCTTTGTTTTCTGAGGTTTTTAAACGGAATACTCGTAACCGTAAAGCTTTAAGAGTTATTGCTACTTTAGATATTCAAAAAAAAGATTTCAAAGGTGCAATTCAAAATCTTGATATTCTATTGAGGCTTAAAGTGAGCAAAAAACATAGGCAAGAATATCACAAAACTTTATTACGTCTTTCTGAAAATGCAGAGGCGTCAAAAATTATAGATGCTTACCTTCTTGACCGCCCTAATTGGGGCCACAAACATGTGTTTGATCAAATTAGGCACATGACAAAAAGTGATTTTTTAAAAGTTGGGCACTCCCTTGAGACTTACTCAAACCGTGATACGCGATATACATCGGATAAACCACTACATGAGTTTTATTTGAAAAGGTTACAGAGTATGGGAAAATTAGATGCTGCTTATTCCTATTGGTTGGGTTTAATACAAACATCCCCAGAAGCCGAGTATACAGTTTTCAACCCTAATTTTGATAATCAAGAAGAGCTTCCACCGTTTAATTGGTCGTTAGTTAATAAACAGGAGTATTTCTCCGAAATTGATCGAAGCGGTGGACTATACGCGTCTTATGGCGATAACAAAACACGTATAATGACGGAACAAACCCTACGACTTAAACCAGGGCAGGCTTATCGGTTTAACATAAAAGCTGAATGGGTATATAGACAACGTCAAGGCATGTTCTTTTGGAATATTTACTGCTTACAAGGTGGAAAAATAATTTCATCCATTAATTTGGATGAAACAACAAAAGCTCAATTGGGCGGGTATCATGACTTTCAAGTGCCCTTGGAAGGATGTTCGATTCAATATCTTCGGTTGTCAGCAAAACCTGGTCAATATAGCGAAAGGATTTGGAGTAGAACCAATTCAGTTAACATCGCTATGTTGCAATAGGTTTAGAAGCATATGAGGATTCTTCAATCAAGGTTTAGACCAACTAAGCGTATTCTGAATTTGATCGTAAATTTTAGATTGAGCTTTTTTTTAGTCTTATGTTTGACTTTAGGCGGAACAAGTCAGAATATTGTAACTCCAAAATTACCTTTATACTTATATTCTCTTTTTATGATTGGCATAAGTATGAATGCTTTGAATAAAGACAGTAGGCTTTGGCAATTAAAACCTATTCTTTTGATTTGGATTGTATTTTTTTTCACTCACATGCTTTACTTAATTCCTCTTCCGCCCAGTCTTTGGGGGAGCTTGGGAGGACGAGAAATAATTAGGCACGGGTTTGAAATATTAGAAGTTTCTCTTCCATGGCTTCCTATATCTGTCACGCCAGAAAAAACACTTTTTTCTCTTTTCGATTTTCTTCCAATCTTGGCAATTATTTTAATGATAGGAACAGTCGTAAGCTCTCGTGAGTTTAGATTCACCTTATGGACTTTAGGAGTGAGTGTAATAGGGCTGGCTATTTTAGGGCTATTGCAAGTCTCCGGTAGTTTCCCTGGTTTATATTTTTATGAATTCACGGATACAGGATCAGCGGTGGGAGTGTTTTCGAATGCAAACCATTATGGAGTTTTGTTATTAATGTGTATACCACTCATAGTATTTTTGGCGGATTATCATAGAGAAAATGCTAATTTTAGAGTGAATATCACTTATGCTTTTTGTGTTGTCGCTGTTCTATCTGCTGTACTCGGGATAGGTTTGAGCGGATCTTTGAGCGGCTATCTTCTATTTATACCGGTTTTTGCTATGGCGTTGTTTTTGTGGACATCTGGTGAAAAGTTAAAGTATATTTATCTTATAGGAATAGTCATTTCGTTCTTAGGGTTTTTGCTTTTTGATATTTTTCTTTGGAATGACTTACATTCTGAAATAACGGATAAGTTCACGAGTACTGATAAAATGTCTCGAACAATTATGTTTGAAAATTCTTATGAAATTGGAAAAACCTATTTTCCTTTTGGCAGTGGACCGGGATCCTTTTCCGATAGTTATCGGCTTATTGAAGAAACGACCCGATTAACGGTTCCACATGCACATAATGACTACATTGAATTGTTTGTAGAATTTGGTATTTTGGGACTGATAGGAATATCACTGACTATACTTTGGTTGACTAAACTTATTTTTACGAGTTTTTCTGCGAAGCGCCGTCATTCTAATCTGGCTAAATATTTGGCTATTTCGATATGCTTGGTTGTTGTTCATAGTCTTATTGATTACCCTTTGAGGACAATCGCTATTATGGCATTAGCATCTTTTTATCTCTGCTCAATTTTGTTGAGTCATAAAGATTCATCGCTGTTAGATTATGATTAATAAAGATTTAATGGATTGGAGCCTGATATCCTTCAACCCAGTTTTTGACAATATCACGCGCAGCAGTAGCGTCGTTATTTGAAATGGCTGAATTGATCTCCAGAATAAGTTTTTTTAACGTCTGTGTTGCTAAGCTATTTTCTTTTGCTCTCATAATTTTAGGGTGAGGAGTTGCAAGTGTTTCTGCATCAATTAAAAGTTCCTCGTAGAGTTTTTCACCGGGCCTTAAACCCGTCGTTATAATTTCAATATCCCCAGTTGGATTGTCCTTATCTCGTACTGTAAAACCGCTTTTTTCGATCATTCTATACGCTAAAGTTTTGATTTTAATAGGCTCGCCCATATCTAATACAAAGACTTCACCACCTTTAGCAAAGCCACCTGCCAGAACAACAAGGTAGGCCGCCTCCGAAATAGCCATAAAATAACGCGTCACGTCATCATGCGTTAATGTCACTGGCCCTCCCTTAGCAATTTGATCTCTAAATAGAGGTATGACGGAGCCTGATGATCCTAAGACATTTCCAAAGCGAACCATTGAAAATTTAGTACCTTTACTTCTTGTATCGCAATCTTGAACCACAAGCTCGGCAAGTCTTTTTGTGGCGCCCATGATATTCGTAGGGCGTACGGCTTTATCTGTTGAAATTAAAACGAAGGTTTCGATGTTAGATTGTAGGGCTTGATTGGCAATCGTATGTGTACCGATTACGTTATTATGCAATCCGGCTATTTCATTAGCTTCCACTAAGGGGACGTGTTTATAAGCTGCAGCATGAAAAACCACTTCTATATTATGTAATGAAAAAACATGTTTTAGTATTTTTGGATCACTAACGGACCCTAGGACAGGGATTAGTTCGACAGCTTGTTTTTGTGCAAATTGAGCTAGTTCTTTTTCAACTTGATAAAGAGCAAATTCAGATTGTTCAAAAATCACTAACTTTGAAGGGTTATGCTCAATAATTTGTCGGCATAATTCTGATCCGATAGATCCGCCAGCTCCAGAGACTAAAACCGCCTTAGATTTGTAGGTCGCATTTATTGAAGGAAGATTGACATCAAATTTATCCCTACCAAGCAAGTCTTCTGGATTAACTGGTTCAAAACTTTCTAAGACATTATTGCCATGAATAATATCTATATGAGATGGCATAATTTGAATCGTGCACGGCAAATGTTTGAGGCGCTCAACTATATCTTTCTTGTCACCTTGCGACAAAGATGGAATTGCGATCAATATGCGTTCAATTTTTTTGTTTTTTATGAGCCTTTCAACATGTTCTGGCGCGAATACTGAAAGTCCAAAAATTATCAGCTTTTGTTGTAATTTGTTATCATCTATGAAGGCGACGGGCTTGACTTCTTTTGAACGCTGCAATGCAGAAACTAATTGGATACCAGCTTCACCCGCACCGTATATGGCAACTGGTGTGCGCGTGTTACCAATCTGATAAAGTTGACTTAAAACCAATAAGCCATTGATCCTCGCAAATAGAGATCCTGTGAAAAACAATATACCAAAAATCAAAGGGACAGATCTAGGGGCAGAGAACCTCAATAGGAAACTAAAGCTCATAGCCGTTAAAATGAGAAGTAAACTTAGGAGGGCTAGCCGTTGTATGGCTTTCATATCGAAAGACTGGAGTTTTATTTTCGGGATATTCAGGACCCATGAATATATGGCTCCTGCGAACATCATAGCAGGAAAAAGAGGCCAAACATTGGTGAGTTTATGAAGCGGTAGAATCTCTCCATACCTTAAAGAGTAAGCGAGGCCTAAAGCTAAGAAAATGACAATGACGTCAGTTAATAGCATGATCATCCATTTATTGCGGCGATCAAGACCATTAATTAGCCCGAAAAAATCATTAAACATTGTCAGCCCCCGCTTTCTCACTGATAAGTGCTTGAGTACAGTGTCGGACTAAGCAAGTTATTATATCTGCATCAGGCACTTAGCGGTTTATCAATGGAATAACAAATTCAAATCCCATTTTTAAAACTATTAAATACAGTTTTATTGGGTTATAACTTACAAGGTGTATGATCTGTAATTTTGCTTATGGCATCAATTATATCTGATTGCATTTTCTCATCCAAATAAG